>JAEYPL010000100.1 GCA_023410905.1 Pseudomonadota bacterium | reverse complement strand
TTCATGGAAAAGCGACGTCCGGTCTTCAAGGGGCGCTAGGCACCGCGGAGCGGACTGGAGGCATGTGGATGCGCATTGAGACGCGACTGACACGGGCGCTCGGTATCAGGCATCCGATCATACTGGCGCCCATGGGGACCGCTTCGGGAGGTGCGCTGGCCCGCGCCGTTACGAACGCGGGCGGACTGGGGCTCATCGGCGGCGGCTACGGTGATGCCGATTGGATCGAGCAGCAGTTTCGCGAGGCAGGCAATACGCGTGTCGGCGGTGGTTTTATTACGTGGTCTCTCGCCCAGGCGCCGCACCTTCTCGACGTCATGCTGGCACACAAGCCCACTGCCATGTTTCTTTCGTTCGGCGATCCGCGCCCCTTCGCGCCTGCGATCAAAGCATCCGGGGCGCTGCTGATCTGCCAGGTTCAATCACGCAACGACTGCCTTGAAGCGCTTGAAGCGGGCGCCGACATCGTTGTGGCGCAGGGCACCGAGGCGGGCGGGCACGGCGCGCGGCGCGCCACCATGACTATCGTGCCCGAGATCGCCGATCTTCTTGCGCGGGAGGCGCCCGAGACACTGCTCTGTGCCGCCGGCGGTATTGCCGATGGGCGGGGGATCGCCGCCGCGCTCGCGCTCGGCGCGGACGGTGTCGTGGTGGGGACGCGATTCTGGGCGGCTGCCGAGGCACTGGTGCATCCGAACGTCCAGGCGGCGGGTGTGCAGGCGACTGGCGATGATACGCTGCGCACTTCGACGACCGATATCGTGCGCGAACGGTACTGGCCCGATCGTTTCGACATCCGCGTCGTGCGCAATGCATTCACCGACCGCTGGCACGGCAAGGAGGATGCGCTTCGGGCCAACCGTCCTCCCGAGACGCAGCGCGTTCATGCCGCGATCGCTTCGGGTGATGCAACCCAAGCGCCGATTATCGCTGGCGAAGCGCTCGGCCTGATCGATCGCGTCGAGCCAGCGGAGACGATCGTGTCGCGCATGGTCGAAGAGGCGGCGGACATCCTCAGGTCGACCGCGCGGCTGGTGCGATAACTACACGATCGTCGCGAAGCGGCCCTCGATCGGATAACCGGGATCGGTGTAGCCGGGCGACGAGGGATGGCCGGGCCTTACGAGGCTGTCGACCAATGCTTCGTCCTCTTTCGTCCACACGTAGTCGAGCGCGGCGGGATAGTTGGACCACTGCTCGAACGTGCGCGGGCCCGCGATCACCGATGAGATCGCGGCGTTGTTGAGTACCCAAGCCACCGCGAAGTGCACGAGGCTGGCGCCCTTCGCATCGCAATGGGCCTTGAGCTTCGCGGCAATGGCGAGTGACTCCGGCCGCCATTCGGTTTCCATCATGCGCTTGTCGTTGCGGCCCGCGCGCGTATCGGGTGGCGCGTTGCTGCCGGGCTGGTACTTGCCGGAGAGTACGCCGCGCGCGATGGGGCTGTAGGAGGCAACACCGAGGCCGTATGCGCGCGCGGCCGGCAGAACTTCCACCTCCGGCATACGGTTCATGATGTTGTAGTAGGGCTGGAGAACGATTGGAGTTGGTGCGCCGACCGTGCGGCACGCCGTATCGATCGCAGGAATGTGCCAGGCGCGCACGTTCGAGAGACCCCAGTAGCGGAGCTTGCCGGCCCGTAGGAGATCGCCGAACGTTTCGGCTACGCTCTCCCAAGGCACGCCCGGATCGACGCGATGAATGTATTCGATGTCGATATGGTCGGTGCCGAGACGCTTGAGCGAGGCATCGACGGCCTCGATCATATGGCGACGTGAGAGACCGCGGTCATTCGGCCCGGGGCCGGTCGGCTGCGCGAGCTTGCTCGCCAGAATCCAATGATTGCGCCGTACCTTGATGACGCGACCCGTGACTTCCTCTGAGCGGCCCTGCTCGTAGACGTTCGCCGTATCGATGAAGTTGACGCCGAGATCGGCGGCGTGATCGGCAATGCGCTGGGCTTCGGCCTGATCGGTTGGGCCGCCGAACATCATCGTGCCGAGGCAGAGCTCGGAGACCTTGAGCCCGCTGCGTCCGAGCGTGCGATAGCGCATGGCGGCCATGGAGTTCTCCCGATGATCTGGTGCCGGATGCCGGATCATGGCGGCGCCGGCCTCGTGGCGCAAGCGCGCTTCAGGTCCGCGGCTTTGCCGTCTCGCCAAAGACATGCTCCGGCCCCGGAAAGCGCCGGTCGCGAACCTCGGCAGCATAGGCCGAAATCGCGGTCTCCATATCGCGCCCAAGCTCGGCATAGCGCTTGACGAACTTCGGGCGGAAATCGGTGAAGATGCCGAGCACGTCCTCGATGACGAGGATCTGCCCGTCACAGGCGACGGACGCGCCGATGCCCACGGTCGGGATCGCGACGGTTTCGGTGATCTTGCGCGCAAGCGGTTCGGTGACCTTCTCGAGGACCACGGAAAAGGCACCGGCATCGGCGACGGCTTTGGCATCGTCGAGGATGCGATCGGCGCTGTCGCCGCGCCCCTGCACCTTGTAGCCACCGAAGGTGTTGACCGCTTGAGGTGTCAGGCCGATGTGAGCCATTACCGGAATGCCGCGACGCGTGAGGAAGCGAATGGTCTCCGCCATGCTATCTCCGCCTTCGAGCTTGACGGCACCGCATCCTGTCTCGGCAATGACGCGCGCTGCGCTGCGGAAGGCTTGATCAGGGCTTGCCTCGTAGGAACCGAACGGCAGATCGACGACGACGAGCGCGTGTTGCGTCGCGCGCGTTACGGCTTGGCCATGCATGACCATCATGTCGAGCGATACGCCGACCGTCGATGGCAGGCCGTGCAGCACCATGCCGACGCTGTCGCCGACGAGAATGAGATCGCAGTGGCGATCGACAATGCGCGCCACCGGCGTCGTATACGCCGTCAGGCAAACAATTGGCGTGCTTCCCTTGCGAGACAAGATGTCGGGGGGCGTCAAAGCTTTGCTGATGGTCGTGGCGCTCATAGATGGCCTCGTTCTGTTGGGCGAAGTCGCCTTGCCGTTTGTTCCGCGTTCTAGCCGATAAGGCAGGTCGCCGAAACGGTTCCTGGGCCCTGCGCCTGCATACCAAGTCTTGCTCAGCACATGGCAAATGCGCACTTTGCTCATCAGATCCTTGGGAAACGAAAACGGCGCTCGAACGTTGCGCTGCCTCGGAGGCGGGTTAGCAATGGATACTTTTGAGCTTTTTCAGCGGCTGTCGGTCGCATTAGCTGTCGGAATTCTGATCGGCCTCGAGCGGGGTTGGCGCGAGCGCAAGGAAGACGAAGGCGACCGCACGGCCGGCTTGCGGACGTTCGCGCTCAGCGGGCTGCTGGGCGGTGTCTGGGGTGCGATCGGACATGCGGCCGGACCGGGCGGGGGAGATTTCGCACTCGGCGCAGCGTTCGTGGTGTTCGCCCTGATCTTTGCGGCTTTCCGCTATCGCGAAATGCAGCGCGATGAAGCGTTCGGCATCACAACCATAGTCGCTGCGATGTTGGCGTTCGCTTTGGGTGCACTCGCAGTGCTGGGATCCATTGAAGCTGCTGCCGCAGGCGGTGTCGCCGTGGCCGTTTTGCTGGCCTGGAAATCCGTGCTTCATCATTGGCTCGCGCGAATGACGCGCGAGGAGCTTCGTTCCGGGCTCGTGCTGTTGGCGATGACGTTCGTGCTTCTGCCGCTGCTGCCCAATCGTACTGTCGATCCGTGGGATGCGCTCAATCCCTACGAGATCTGGCTTATGACGATCATGATCGCAGCGCTCAGTTTCGTCGGCTATCTGGCGGTGAAGTTTGCGGGGGACCATCAGGGCATCGTGATTACGGGGCTTGCAGGAGGGCTCGCATCTTCCACCGCGGTCACCATGACGCTTGCGCGGATGGCGCGCGAGCATCCGGGACAGCGCACACTGCTGGTGTCGGGCACGCTCTTTGCGGATGCAATGATGGCCGCGCGGATACTCGCGATCGTTGGGACGGTCAATCCGCGGCTACTGTTGAACGTGGCCCCGTCGATCGTGGCGACCGGCGCAGTGCTGGGCATTGCGGGCGTCGCCCTGATGTATTGGGGACGCAACGGAGAAGGAGAGCGCGGCGCGCTCAAGCTCAAGAACCCGTTCGATATGAAGACGGTTCTCAAGTTCGGCGCGCTTCTGGGCGTCGTCACGTTCGCGGCAAAAGCACTGACGGATTATGCCGGCGCGGCCGGCGCCTACGCCGTCGCGGCGCTCTCGGGCATCGCGGACACGGCGGCCATTACGCTGTCTATGTCGCGCGGGGGCGCCGATCCGCAGACGGCTGTCGTGGCGATCTTTATAGCCATCGCCGTGAACACAATCACGAAGACGGCAATCGCGTGGTGGGTCGGTGGAACGGCCATGGGCTGGCCGAAGGCTATTGCGTCAGCGCTGGCCATCGCGGCTGGCGCGGCCTGCCTTGTCGGGTTCGCGAGCGCTGGCGCCGTCAGTACCGGATAACGGGGGCAAGGCCGGAGGCACCGGGCGCCAGCACGCGAGGTAATGCAACGGGCGCATCATCAAACGCGATTTCGTCCGTGACCAGCGCGTCGAATACGGGATCGGCGAGAAGGGTCAGCGCCTTTTCCATACGGCGGCGGTAGCTCCAACGCGGGCGGTGGCCTGCCGAGACCTGCCCGACCTGCGAAGACTGCAGACGCAGGCGCTGACTATGAAAGGCGCCACCCAGCGGTGCGGGCACATCCTTGTCGCCGTACCACGAGAGTTCGACGACCGTTGCCTCGAGTCCGGCGCAACCGAGGGCCGTGCTGAGACCCGGCGGAGAGGCGCTCGTGTGAAAGACGACGTCGGCACCGCGCGGTGCCTGAGCTGGTGCTGCGAACTTCGCGCCGAGGCTTGTGACGATGCCGCTACGATCGGCAAGATCGACGACCGTCACATCGGCGCCCGGCAAATGGGCGGAGATGTAAGCGACGAGAAGTCCGACGATGCCGGCGCCGACGATGACGATGCGATCGCCTGCGCTGGCGCCCGAGTCCCATACGGCGTTGAGGGCCGTCTCCATGTTGGCGGCGAGGGTCGCGCGTCTGACCGGCAAGCCGTCCGGGAGCGGGACGAGCATCTCGACGGGTGCGACAAATCGGTCCTGATGCGGATGCAGGCAGAAGACCGCGCGGCCCTTGAGGGCGTCAGGCCCGTCCTCCACTATGCCGGTCGCGCAATAGCCGTATTTAACTGGGAATGGAAACGCGCCCTCTTGCAGGGGCGCACGCATCCGTTCCCATTCCTGTTGGCCCACGGCGCCATTGATGACCAGTCGTTCGGTACCGCGACTGATACCGCTGAATGCGGTCCGCACGAGGGCTTGGCCAGGTTCCAGTGGCCCAAGTGCGTTTGAGCGTATTTCCACGACGCCCGGAGCCGTGTACCAGATGGCTCGTGCGGTCCGTACCGTGTCAGTCGGCCGGAACGAACTGGCCGGCGAGGCGTTGGCGAGAGGCGTTACTCCCGCGGTGTCATCGGGTTTGTCGGCCATTGTCGATCCATTCCACCGCGTCCCGCCCGATCACCGGGCATCCCCTCAACATTCCAGCTAGCACAGCTCAAGCACAGTCATGACCAACAACGTTGATGATGCGGCGCCGCGCGGCGCAAGTCTCGCAGGCGCCCCAAGCCTTAGCGTACCGACGGGGCTCCAGGCAAACGCCGAGCTATCTCGGCGGCGCCTGATCATGATGGTGCTTAACGTCGTCACATGGTTCGCCATGCTCTGGCTCGCGGCGCAGGTACTCGGCGCCGGCGGCTGGACCATCGTCGACATGATCATGTTCGTGTGCTTCGCCTTCGGCACGCCATGGACAGTCGTCGGCTTCTGGAACTCGGTCATTGGGCTCTGGTTGCTGCACTTCCATAAGGATCCCATGGGCGCCGTCGCGCCGTATGCCGGCGCGGGGGAAATCGCGACGCCGATCACGATCAAGACGGCCGTATTCATGACGCTGCGCAACGAGGATCCGGTGCGGGCCATCCGCCGCCTCCGGATCGTGAAGGACAGCATCGACGCAACGGGCGAAGGGGCAACGTTCAGCTACTTCGTATTGTCGGACACCAATCGGCCGGAGGTGGCGGCAGCCGAAGAAGCGGCGATTGCGGCATGGAAGGCGCACGATCCGGATGCGGCGCGCATTACCTACCGGCGCCGCGAGGAGAACAAGGGCTACAAGGCCGGCAACGTGCGCGACTTCTGCGAGCGTTGGGGCAAGGACTACGAGCTCATGCTGCCGCTCGATGCGGACAGCGTGATGTCGGGTCCGGCGATCGTGCGGCTCGTGCGCATGATGCAGGCGCATCCGCGGATCGGCATTCTGCAGTCGCTGGTCGTGGGGATGCCGTCTTCGTCGGCGTTCGCGCGCATCTTCCAGTTCGGCATGCGCCACGGCATGCGCTCATACACCATGGGACAGGCGTGGTGGGTTGGCGATTGCGGGCCCTTCTGGGGGCACAACGCGGTCGCGCGTATCAAGCCGTTCGTCGAGGATTGCGATCTGCCGCTGCTGCCGGGTAAGCCGCCGCTCGGTGGGCACGTGCTCTCGCACGACCAAGTCGAGGCGACACTTATGCGCCGCGCAGGATTCGAGGTGCGGGTGCTGCCGGTCGAGAATGGCTCGTGGGAGGAGAACCCGCCGACCATGCTCGACTTCGCGCAGCGCGACGTGCGCTGGTGCCAGGGCAATATGCAGTACATCAAGCTGGTGGATCTGCCGGGCCTCTATGCCATGAGCCGTTTCCAGCTCATCTGGGCGATCCTGATGTTTGTCGGTATTCCGGCCTGGACGCTGATGATCGCGCTGTTGCCGATCGCGGCGTGGGAGGGCCAGTCCGTTGCCGACTATCCGGTGGGCTTGGCGATCTTCCTCTATGTTCTGTTCTTCGTCATGTACCTGAGCCCGAAGATTGCGGGTCTCATCGATGCCGTGCTGACAAAGGGCGGCGTGGCGCGATACGGCGGTCCGGTGCGGTTTGCCGTGTCGGCGGTGCTGGAACTCGTCTTCTCGTTCCTGCAGGGTGCGATCTCGACGATCCGAACGTCGATCTTCATGATCGGTCTCGCGTTTGGGAAGTCGGTCGTGTGGGGTGGGCAGTCGCGTGACGCTTATGGTATTTCTTGGGCGACGGCGGTGCGCAATCTTTGGCCACAGACGCTGTTCGGTATCGTCGTCTGCGGCTTGCTGTGGATGGTCAGCCCGGCCGTGTTCTGGTGGAGCCTGCCGCTGACTGCGGGCTATCTCGTCGCGATCCCGTTCGCCGTGCTGACGGCATCGCCGGCACTCGGGCGCTGGTTCAAGCGGGTTGGCCTCGCAGGCATTCCTGAGGATTTTGATCCACCAGCGGAGATCAGGACGGTTCAGGAGGCCACATGAAGCTCCAGCCCTTGCTGTCGGCGAGCCCTGCCATTCAGCTCCATGCATTTGCGGCAATGAGCGCGTTCGTGCTGGGGCTCGTGCAACTCGCGAGACGCAAGGGTGATGGGCCGCATCGGGCGTTCGGTTACGCCTGGGTGGGCCTGATGCTGCTGATAGCCGCGAGTTCGTTCTGGATTCATAATATGAACCAGTGGCAGGGCTTCAGCGTCATCCACCTGCTGTCGATCTGGGTGCTGCTGTACACGCCGTTCGCTGTGATGATGGCGCGGCGCGGGAACATCTCGGCGCACAAGAAGGGCATGATTGGTTTGTTTGCCGGCGCGCTGATCATCGCCGGCATCTTCACGTTCGTGCCAGGCCGGATCATGCACGCCGTACTGTTCGGCGGTTAGACGATCCGGCCCGCATCCTTGGACGACTTAAGCCGCCTGCCGCGCCGTCGCATCGATGTGCGCGACGAGATTGCGATCGAGACCGAGATCGTCGGCGAGGCGGATGAGGAAGTCGTGCTCCTCGGCCGTGTCAAGGTCGATGGCGATACGTGCCGCCGTAAAGACCTGTACAGCTTCGGCGTCGCCGTGGACGCCACTCGCGAGATCCTGCGTCGAGGCGGGATTGTTGAGTTCGTTCGCGAGGAATTCCTCGGCCTCGCGATCGAGGCCCATCTGCTTCAGGCCGCCGATGATCTTGTCCATCTCGGTCTGGTCGATGCGGCCGTCGGCTGCAGCGGCGGCGATCATGGCGCGGATGTAGAGGAGCGCTGAATCGTTCGTGATGGCGCGGGCCTCGTATCCGGAGCCGGTGGGCGCTGCGATGAGCGCCTGTTGATCGGCGCCGCCGCCGAGCAGAGGCTTACCGGCCTGATAATTCTGCACGGCCTTGTAGGCGAGGCCGCCGATCAGCGCGAGCGCGCCGATCTTCAGAGCGCTGCCTGCAAGCGCGCGTCCCGTCTGCGTTCCGAGAACGACGGCACCAAGTCCGCCTGCCGCGGCACCAGCGCCCATCTTGTTCTTCTCGACCAGCTCCTTTGCCGAGTTCATCAGCTCCTCGGGCGTCTTGCCGGTCGTTCGTGTGAGAATGTCGCGAAGCTGGCCGGACGCACCTGTCGCGTCATCGACGCGCTGTGCGCCTTCCTTCACGCCGGAAGTCGCCTGGCCGAGGATCTTGCCGAGGACATCGAGCAAGCCGCCTGCGCCCTGACCGCCTGATTGCGACCCGGTGAGATTGCGCAGAAGGTCTTCCAGTGGATTGCCACCACCACCCTGACCGGGGCTCGGCGGAGCGTTCGGTGTTGGTGCTGCCGCGCGGCTCGTCGCGGGCGATCCGCCAATGCCGAACTGACGCATGAGATCTTCGAGGCCACCGACGCCCGAAGGATTGCCGCTGCCGCGCGCGGGCTCGCCCTGCGCTCTGGATCCGCCGAGCAGCTGACCCAGAATCTCTTCGAGGCCGCCGCCTCCCGACTGCGACTGAGGCGAATTTTGAGGCGCGTTCTGGCCAGCGCCGCGCACCATCATCTCGAGTAGGCTTTTCGCATCGAACATGACCACACACTCCCGCTACTTACATAAGCAGTGGGCGAACCGTATGCCTCTCGTCCATAAGGTGCAACGGCAGGTGTCTGAAGAAAAACACCTATTCCGCTGCAACTGGTCGTGATGACTGGCCTGAATGGGGGACCGCCGGCAGATCGAGCGACGCCTGCCGATCATCTGCGGGCACGCCCTGCTGCCCGTCGGGCGTCTCGTCGCTTGGGCCGACGAACCGTCCGAAGATCCACCACATGAAGCGCGCGAAGTCGTCCATCACGGCGAACACGGCTGGCACGAAGAGCAGGCTCAGCAGTGTCGACGATATGAGCCCGCCGATGACCGCAACCGCCATCGGCACGCGGAATTCGCCGCCGTCGCCTGCATTGATCGCGGCCGGTATCATGCCGCCGACCATGGCGATCGTCGTCATGATGATCGGACGGGCGCGCTTGCGGCCGGCATCGACGATCGCCTCGGCGCGGCGTACGCCTTTCGCCATCTCCTCCACCGCGAAATCCACGAGCAGGATCGCGTTCTTGGTCACGATGCCCATGAGCATGAGGATGCCGATGACCACCGGAAGGCTGACGGGCTCGTTGGTGATATAGAGCGCGAAGATGGCGCCACCGATCGAGAGCGGGAGCGAGAAGAGGATCGTGATAGGCTGGAGGAACGAGCCGAAGAGCAGCACGAGTACGGCATACATCATCATGATGCCGGCGCCCATGGCGAGCGCGAAGCTCTCGAAGACCTCGGCCATGACCTCGGCATCGCCGAACTGGCGAACCTGCACCCCCGCCGGCAGGTTCTGCGCCGAAGGCTGAGCGAGCACGGCCTTGAGGGCATCGCCGAGCGGCGTCTCGCCAGCGAGGTCGGCGCCGATGACCACCTGCCGGCGGCGATCGTAACGGCTGATCGCCGTCGGGCCCTGGCTCATGTTGAAATCGGCGACGACACTGAGCGGCACAGCGCCACCGGAAGCGGTTGGTACCTTGAGGCCTTCGAGGGTGCCGCGCTCGCCGCGCGCGTCCTCGGTCATCTGCACGCGGATCGGGATCTGCCGGTCGTCGATGTTCATTTTCGCGAGTGCGGCGGGGACATCCCCGATGGTAGCAATGCGGACCGTCTCCGAGATCGTCTCCGTCGAGACGCCGAGATCGGCGGCAAGCTCGGTGCGCGGCACGACAATCAGTTCCGGACGATCGAGCTCAGCCGTCGAGACGACATTGAGCAGCATTGGCTTGCCGTCCTTGTCGAGGACACGCTTGGCTTCCGATGTCAGGCCTGCGGCCACGCGATCGACCTCGCCGCCTTCGGCTCCGGTTACCACCACGGTGAAGGCGCGTTGTCCGTTGTCGCGCAGGAACCAGTAGCGAATGTCGGGGACGACCGCGAGTTCGGCGCCGAGCGACTCGGTGATGGCGGTCTGCGTTTCCTTGCGCTGCGACTTGGGGACGAGGTTGATCGTGAGCGTCGCCTTGCGCACCTCCGCGCCGGAGCCGAGCACCTGGCCGCCGGTTACGAATACACTGACGACTTCGGGGCGCCGTTTGATGCGGTCAGTGAGATCGTTCGTAACGCGGCGCGTGTCGTCGAGGCGTGAGCCGGGCGGCAGCTCGACGGCAAGCAAGATGCGGCTGGTGTCATCGGTCGGCAGGAAAGCCGACGGCAGCAGGAAGAAGCTGCCGATGGAGGCCGCGAAAATACCGAGCCCTGCGAACAGCGTCAGGAAGCGGTGACGCACCGACCAGCGGGCGAGACGCGTGTAGACGCGCAGCCAACGCGGTTCGTAGTGGCTGTGCGGGCGCGGGCGGAGGAAGTAGGCGGCGAGGAGCGGTGTCAACAGACGCGCGACGATGAGCGAGAAGAACACCGCGATCGATACCGTCAGGCCAAACTGCTTGAAGTACATGCCGGCAATGCCGCCCATGAAGCTGACGGGCGTGAAGACGGCGATGATGGTTGTCGTGATGGCGATCACGGCGAGGCCGATCTGGTCGGCGGCGTCGAGTGAGGCGCGATAAGGTGGCTTACCCATCGCCATGTGGCGCTCGATGTTCTCGATCTCGACGATGGCATCGTCGACGAGAATGCCCGTCGCGATCGTGATGGCGAGCAGACTGACGAGGTTCAGCGAGAAGCCTAGCACGTGCAGGACGAAGAACGCCGGAATGATCGACAGAGGTAGCGCGACCGCGGTGATGAGCGTCGCGCGCCAGTTGCGCAGGAATACGAAGACGACGGCAATGGCCAGCAGCGCACCCTCGATCAGCGTCTGCATGGTCGAGACATAGGCACCGCGCACGGCAGTCGTCGTCGTGTCGATGAGCGAGATCTGGACGTCGGGATAGCGATTGGAGAGATCGTCGACGGCCTTTTGGACATCCGCGGATACGGTCGTGTCGCTGGCACCCTTGGCGCGTGTGATCGAGAAAGCGACCACCGGTTCCTTATCGACGACGGCGAATGCGCGCGGCTCCTCGTAGGAGTCCGTTACGGTTCCGAGCTCGTCGAGGCGGACCTTGCGTCCACCGGGAAGGGCGATGGCGGTCGCGGCGAGTTTCGCGACAGTGGTTTGTCCCGCAAGTGTGCGAATGGCCTGTTCGCGGCCGCCGATCTCGCCTCGTCCTCCCGCAAGATCGACGTTGGTGGCGCGGAGCTGGCGATTGACGTCGCCCGCTGTGATGCCGAGTGAGAGAAGGCGGTCGGGATCGAGCGCGACGCGAATCTCGCGCGCGACGCCACCTACGCGCAGCACCTCGCCGACACCGCTCACGCCTTGGAGGGTTCTGACTACGACGTCATCGACGAACCAGGAAACCTCCTGGGGAGTCATGGCCGGGGCCCGCACGGCATAGGTAACGATCGGCAAGCCTTCGACGTCAAGTCGCGCGACGACCGGTTCCTCGATGGTGCGCGGCAGCTCGGAGCGGATGCGCGCAATGGCATCCTTGACGTCATTGACGGCGCGATCGGTATCCGTCTCCAGTCGGAACTCGATGATGGTGAGGGAGATGCCCTCAGTCACGGTGGATGTGATGTGCTTGACGCCGTTAACGCTCGCGATGGCGTCCTCGACGCGCTTGGTCACCTGCGCCTCGAGCTCGGCGGGGGCCGAACCTGTCTGGTAGATGTGCACCCGGACGATGGGCACATCGATATTCGGGAAGCGCGTGATGGGCAACGCCTGGAAGGCGAGCGTGCCAAGCACCATCAGCACTAGAAAAAGCGTGATGGGGGGAACCGGATTGCGGATCGACCACGCCGAGATATTGAAGTTCATGGTCTAGTGTCCTGAAGTCGCCTGATCGCGGCGCTCATGTTCCGAACGGAATTCTCGACCGTGGCCTAACGCCCGCCAGCGACGGCGCGGGGAAGCACGACGGGGCGAACACGGTCACCATTGCGCAGGAAGGTGCCGGACTTCGCGACCACGAGTGTGCCCTCGGTAACGCCACTGCGAATTTCGAGCTTGTCTGCTTCCGCGAGGCCGAGAGTTATCGGCCGCGTTTCGACCGTATCGTTGTCGACGACCTGAACGCTGGCGCCGGACTTGCCGAAAAGCACGGCAGAACGCGGCACCGCGAGCCCCGTGCCGCGAGCAATTACGACCTCGCCGCGGGCGAATGTGCCGATGCGCAGATTGGGATCCTTACCGAGCAGAATGCGCACGCGGCCGAGGCGCGTTGCGGGATCGACGGACGGCGAGACGAGCCGCACCGTACCATCGACCTCGCCGTTGCCTGGGATGGCGATGCGCGCCTTCTGGCCGAGCGCGAGGCGAACAATGTGCGCCTGCGGTACTTCGGCATCGAGCTCGATCTCGCCCTTCTCGATCATGCGGAACATGGGCTCCTGCGCGGCGAGCAGGGGGGTGGCGCCGACGCGCGCGCGCCGCTGGCTGATAATGCCGTCCGCGGGTGCGGTGACGTCCGTCTTGGAACGCCGCCAGACAAGCTCGCGACGCTGGGCCTCGATGCTCGCCCGGTCCGCCTCGGAAGCCTTCAGGCCATCGCGAGAAGCGACGAGCTGCGCTTCGGCAAGTTTGAAGGCCGATTCACGCTGGTCGAAAACGGCATCGGAGACGTGGCCTGATTCCTTGAGCGTGCGCGTGCGTGCAATCGCGTTCTCCGCTTCCTTGAGACGCGCTTCGGCTTCGGAGATGAGAGCGCGGGCCTGCGCCGTTGCTGCGGCATTGCGGGCAAGCGCGGCTTCATTCTGCGCAAGCTGAGCGTCGAGCGTATCGGGCACGAGCCGCGCGAGCACTTGGCCGCGCTTGACCTCAGCGCCTTCTTCCACGAGCACCTCGAGCACACGCAGGCCTTCGATCTCCGGCCCGATCAACATCTCCTCGCGCGGAACCAGGGATCCGCTGAGCGCAAGCGTCTCCACGAAGGCATGAGGGGCGACTCGGGCGACGCTCACGCTGATGTGGACGTTGGGCGCCGTAGCCTGTGCGGCCGCCTTCTTCTCGGCGGCCGCCTTCGGAAGGAAACCCGTCACGTAGGCGGCGCCACCAATGCCGAGGACCGTCAGGGGAAGCGCGAGGAGGATGAGTTTCTTATTCATGAGTTGGCCTCAGTGGGTACGGGACGCAGAAGGGCTGCGACGGCGTGCAGCAGCGGCGGGATCACAACGTCAGCCTTGAAGTTCTCATTGACGGCGGCTCGCCAGAGGAGCCCATCCGAAATCGTCATGAAGGCCTCGAGGACTGTCTCGATGTCGAAGACGGGGGCAATGCGACCCTCGGCCTTGAGCTTCGTGAACAGTTCGCGGAAGGAGCTGCGGATGAAGACGTCGACCGTCTTGTGAATCTCGCCGACCTTCGGATTGCGGGTGGCCTCGATGCCGACCTCGATGCACAGAAGCCGGCGGTGGAGGGGATCTTCCAGGAATTGGCGGCCGAGTTCGGCCAGGGCGCCCATGAAGTCGTCGCCGAGCGGCATCTGGGCGAAGCGGCTCGCGAATTCCGACCGCTCGCGCTCGCAGATGCCGGCGATGAGGGCTTCCTTGCTGTTGAAATAGATGTAGAGCGCACCTGGGCTGACCTCCGCCTCGCGGCAGATGTCCTGCATGGTCGTGCGGTGGAAGCCGGCACGGGCGAAGCAGCGCCCCGCCGCATCGAGAATGTGATCGCTGCGCTCGCGTAGGGTTTCGGGACTGAGTTTGGCCATGAGACGTGACCCATTCGACTTTGTGCGTCGCACTAAAAACGAATGATCGTTCTTTTTCATGGCGGGGGGTGGATGGTCAAGTGGCATTTTGGTGGCCAACGAGGTTGTGAGGAGGGGAGTAGAGAAGGCGGGGGCCCCGGAGAGCCAAGGCAGGGGAGGCTGGCGGACCGGACGGCAGGCGTGGCCGGTTGCCAGATCTCGATGGTGGCCGGCTGGACGCAGCAGGCGCGAGAATGTGTACGCAACCCGAGGGGGTAGACTTTCAGGTGGGCAAGGCCGAGGGCTGGAATTGACGTGCTCGGCGGAGGTTGCGAGATGAAGGCGGCTACGATCGCGATGAGATCGCGATGGTCGACACTCCGGCTCTATCGAGGAAGCACGCTATGGCCGTACCCCTTCTGACCGTCGTTCTGGCAGCCGGCCAGGGCACGCGGATGAAGTCCGATACGCCTAAGGTCCTGCACAAGATCGCCGGCCGGTCGATGCTGGGCCATGTGATCGACGTGGTGCGGGAATTGGCGCCGGAGCGGCAGGCGCTGGTCGTCGGGCCGGATATGGAGGATGTGGCTTCGGAGGGGCGGGCCGCGTCGCCGACCATGGAGACGTTCATCCAGGCTGAGCGACGTGGAACGGCCGATGCCGTGCTGGCGGCTGCGGCGGCGGTGGCTGAGCACAAGGGCGACGTGCTGGTGCTCTACGGCGATACGCCACTGCTGACGGCGGCGACACTCGAGCGGATGCGGGCGGTGCTGGATGATGGCGCCGGCGTCGCCGTGCTCGGATTCGAAGCAGCGGACCCGACAGGATATGGCCGGCTGCTGACCAATGCGGGGGGCGAGCTGATCGCGATCCGAGAGCAGGCCGATGCAAGCGAGGCAGAGCGCCAACTTCGTCTGTGCAATGCCGGCGTCATGGCCTTTCGCGTGCAGGATCTCGCGGGACTGCTAGGGCGGATCAGCGGTGACAATGCAAAAGGCGAGCTGTACCTGACCGACGCGATCGAGCTTGCGCGGCGCGACAGCTATGTCGCGCGCGTGGTGGTGTGTGATGAGGATGAGGTGCTCGGCGTCAACGACCGGACGCAGTTGGCGGCAGCGGAAGCGATCTGGCAGCGCCGGCGCCGGCACGAGGTCATGCGTGCCGGTGCTACGCTCGTCGCGCCAGAGACTGTCTGGCTGAGCTATGACACGGTGATCGGCCGTGATGTGCTCATCGAGCCGAATGTTGTTTTCGGACCGGGCGTCGTCATCGAGGATGGCGTCACGATCCGTGCGAACTGCCACATCGTCGGCCATCAGGGAAAAGACCATTCAGGTCTCCGCGTTCGTAAGGGCGCGATTGTCGGACCGTTCGCGCGCCTGAGGCCCGGCGCAGAGATCGGTCCGGATGTGCACATCGGCAACTTCGTCGAAGTGAAGAATGCTGTGATGGAGGCCGGCGCCAAGGCCAATCATCTTGCCTATATCGGCGACGGTCGCGTCGGTGCCGAGGCGAACATCGGCGCCGGTACGATTTTCTGCAACTACGATGGATTCGAAAAGCACCACACCGACGTCGGCCCCGGCGCATTTGTCGGCTCGAATTCGGCGCTGGTAGCCCCGGTAAAGATCGGGGCTGGCGCTTATGTCGGCTCGGGTAGCGTGATCACCAAGGACGTGCCGGCAGATGCGCTAGCAGTGGGGCGAGCGCCACAAGAGATGCGCGAGGGTTGGGCGGCGAAGTACCGGACCCGTCGACTGCGGCGCAAGTGATCGCCAGCCTCAGTGCGATCTCGCTTGAAGGAACGCCGTCGCGCGGGCACGGCCGAAGAGCGCCATGAGCGTGCCGATGAGGCCGCCGATTGCCTGAAACACAAGGATGATATCCTGGCCGATCTGATCGGCGGACTCGGGCGTGATGCTGACGCCGAGCACGACACCGACCAGCGGAAGCACGGTCGTGAGCGCCGTGAGCAACGTTCCCCAGATCGTCATGGACTGCCACCAGCCTTTGGTGGGGTTCGTTGTGTCCGGCTTCGCAATCGGGGCATCGGTTGGTCCGGTCATGAACGGGCTCTCCTGTGTTGAGATGGGATCGATGGGAGGTGGGATGAGACGCGTGGCGGCGGCGAGCGTGGCGTCGACACGACGGAGCCAGCCGCGGCCAAAGCGCCAGAAGTGCGGAAGCGATCGGTAGCGTCGGCGACGGATCGCGGCGTACTTGGCGAGCGCATCGCGAGGGTCGGCTGTGCGCGCAGCTGCGAGAGTGATCGGGCCGATCTCGCCGTCGACCTCGACGCCGAGGGATTCCTGGAGAAATCTTGCGGCTGTGCCGACACCGTGATTGACGCCGGCATCGAAGTGCATGAGCGCCAGAGATGGCCTGAGCGACGGACAATGAGCGGGTTGCCAGTAGCGCGTCTCGTAGATGCTGCGGACGAGTGTGTCGGAGATCGCGCGAAGATCCGATTTCAGTTCGGTGAAATTGGCCGGCGTGACTTGGACATTCCGTTCGCGGGCATAGACGGCGAGCGTGATGCCTTTGTTGGTCGGCCCGCCGGGGTCGTGAGGGTCATCCGTCCAGCCGCCTTCCATGGCGAGGACGTGGCTGAGCGCGAGGTCGAATTTGTCGCCGGTGTTGGAGGTCCGCGCAGGCGCGGCGGGCTCACGGAAGCCGAGCACGAGATCACGGTCGAAGGCGGCGACTGTGACGGCGTCCGACTGGTTGCCGCCGAGAACGAAGATGTGCGTCGTGGTCATGCCGACGAGAAAACCGACATGGCCCTCAGCTGGATTGCTGCCGCGCTTCAGTACGACGATTGCGCCGCTGCCGGGGTTGTCAGTCGGTGTGCCCCAGTCGAGATAGGAACGTGCGCGCAGCGAGCGTGTGCTGGCGACGCCGGCACGTTGGAGGCAGGCGCCGACAAAGGCCGCGCACCATGCGGTCTCATCGTCTTGACCCGGATGGCCGAGCTCATCAAACATCGCGACAATGCGCGGATTGTGCGCGGCGCCGCGCAGTTCGGATTGGCCAAGTTCGCGCCAGGCCTCGGCCATCCACGATGGCTGCTGCATGTGTGAGTTCCTTGCGCGAATTAGAGAACGGCGATCGCAGGCGTGCCGCGGCCGAAGCGTTCACTGAGCTGATGGATGCGGATGGTCAGGGCGTCCGGTTCTGTGCCGAAATCGGCGAGCTGATCTGCAGTCGAGTAAAGCGCCGTGGGGATCGATGTCGTCAGCGTGCGAAGAGTGGAGGCACCATCGATGACGTCGACCTCGTAGCGTTCTCTCTCTTCACCGAGTGGGATCTCAGTACCTTCCCAGCTATCGCCACCGATGCGCGAACGGCGGATCCAGTGGATATGAAGGCCGGCGTCGTCACGTTTGCTCCGAATATGCACGGGCGCATAAGGACGATGGCCGATGCCGGCGAAGGCATGCGCCAGCGTATCGTAGGAGGGCGAGCCAAGATCGCGGTTCGAAGGGCCGAAGCGCCAGTTGAGCGGAAGGGCGACCTCCGCCGGTGCGAGGTCGAGCCGTGTGAGCGCTGTGTCCAGAAGCACGAAGCGCGCGCCGGCAGGCAACATGGGACTGATGGTGCCATCCGTGCCTTGCTGTCCGCGCAGGAGTGACGTGAGTGCGTACGTCGAAGGCGCAACGAGCGTAGCGTCGCGGAACTGGATGATCTCCCAGCGACCGGACGCGTGCTCGATGGCGGCGGCATTGCCGCCCGAGAAGAGTGCGAGATCGTTGATGGAGCTGAGCGCGCCGAAATCGATGCGGACAGTAAGCGTTGTGGCTTTATCGAAGCGGCCCGGCGGACCAGCGGGGAGATTGTCGAGCGTCAAACCCATAGTTGCGGGTTCGGTTGCGAGAGCACGCAGCGCGAAGCCGGACACATCGGGCGAGCTGTAGAGCGCGATCGCGCCGGGCCATGGACGCATCATGGTCGCGAAGTATCCGGCGTCCGGCGACTCGTTGCCGAGGAGGAGCGGGAGATCGAGCAAGAACGCGGATGGTTGGCCTGGGAGCGTCGTCAGCGGTGCATCCGCATTGCGCGGTGCTGCCGCGATCGGCGCGTAGACATCGGGCTCGATGCGGATAGCGTCGATTTCGCGCGCGCCGTGGTCACCGATCTCGGTGATGCGGAAAAGACGCGCATCGCCCGGTCCGTCGAGCGCGACGATGTCGCCGGGCTCGAGCGCGATGCGGCTCGGCGGAAGGGCAAACTGTGCGCGTTCACGCGCCGCCCACGTCTCGAAGAGCCAGCTCTCGGCGATCTGCGTCGCCTGATCGGCCTCCATGACGATCGCCAGTTCGGCGAGTGATACGCGGCCGCTGGCTCCAACCAAACGGCGTGCTTCGGTGACGGCGCGGCGATAGTCGCGTTCCGATGAGGCATAGGAAATGCGCGCGGATGCCGGAAGGTCTGTTTCCTGGGCGCGTGTGAGCGCGATAAGATCGGCGCCGGCCTTGAGCTCGGCTGCCGCGTCGGGCGTCAGGGTGATGGCGGGAGCATCGATACCGCGATGGCGGAAAGCGATGCGACCTTCGCTCTCGATGGAGTCGAAGAAGTAGGCCAGCTCGAGAGGCTGCAATGCCTCGCGTGCCGACATGACCTGGTCGAGGAGATAACCCGGAACGACGCCTGCAAGTGTGCGGACATCGAAACGCTCAAAACCCTGGGCGCGCAGAATGTCGGAGACGACGGCTGCGAGCGGTTGATTGGCTATGCGGCCGTTGAGCCAATGGCCGTGCCGCCAGTTGTCGCCATCACCCCAGGCGAGACGGTTGTTGGGGAATGCGGGATGCGGGCGGGCATCCCAGGCATAGACGTAGACGTGATCGAGATCGATCATCGGCGCGCCGTAGAGCACCGAGGTCGGATTGGCATCCTCGATGTAGCCGGTGTGTGCGGGATCGATGCCTTCGATCAACGCCTGGAGATAGAGGCGTTGAATGAGATCGTCGCGCGTGCCGGTCGAGTAGTAGGGGCGCGCGCTCTCGCCGCTCTTCGGATCGACGAAGACGTTCGGTTGGTTCGCACCCTTGTCGATGGCCGGGCAGCCAATCTCGGTGAGCCAGAAGGGCTTCGATTGGGGGATCCAGGCGGTCGGCGTTTCGCTTTCGACGCCGCCGGGGCGATTGAAGTGAGCGTGTTTCCACCAGGAGCGAATGTCCTTGTAGCGGAAGACCCAAGGCTTGCCGGCTGCACCATCGGTGATCGGCGTGCGGATCTGGGCATCGCGATCGGCGGCGCTGGCATAGTACCAGTCGTAACCTTCGCCGCCGCGGAGATTGGATTTGAGGTAGCGGAGATCATGCAGAACACGATGGCCAGCTTGCCAGTCGGCGTGATCGCGGCCGTCGCGCCAATCGGCGAGCTGCCAGTAGGCGTCGATGCCAATGGCGTCGATGTTGGATGAGGCCCACAGCGGATCGAGATGGAAGAAGACGTCGCCGCTGCCGTCCTGCGGATGATGACCGAAGTACTCCGACCAGTCGGCGCCGTAGGTGATCTTCGTCTCGGAGCCGAGGATGGCGCGGACATCGGCGGCGAGTGCCGCGAGCGCCGCGACGAACGGATATGTGGAAGCGGAGTCGCGCGATTGCGTGAGGCCGCGAAGCTCCGAGCAGAGAATGAAGCCGTCGACGCCGCCGGCTGCCGCCGCGAGATGCGCGTAGTGCAGGATCATTCGGCGGAAGGACCACTCGGCGGGGCCGGCGTAGTTGACCTGCTGGCCGCTGATAGAGAAGTGATGCGGTTCCGCCGCGCCGACGAATGCGGCGATCTGGCTGGCGGCGGCGCTGGTTTTGTCCGGCGAGCCCTCGACCGCCGGTGCAGGATGAACCGTGATGCGGCCGCGCCAAGGATAGGCGGGCTGCAGGCCGTCGGGATCATAGGGATCGGGACGCGTATTGTCGGCGGGCACGTCCATGAGGATGAACGGGTTGAGCGTCACCTTATGTCCGCGCGCCTTGAGATCCTGGATGGCGGCGATGACGGTCTGATCGGACGGCGTGCCGCCGTAGGCGGGTCGGCCGTCGTGGCGGCTGATCAACGGTGCGGTACTGCGCGTGAGGCCGGCGACGCGCCATGAAAGCGGGCTCGTGCTCTTGTCGTCGTTGTCGACGGCGGGGCGAATTTCGCAGTGCTCTGCGCGAAGGTCCGTGCCGAACCAGCTCACGACGAGCGAGACGGCGCCGACGTTTGGCAGGGTGGCGGCAAGCTGATCGAGCGAGACGCTCCAGTCGGAATCGCCCTGGAGGGTATGCGCGTTCTCCGTCTCGGTCTGGCCGGGGCCGACACGGCGCGTGACGGGGGTCGTTGCGTAGACGAATTCGCCCGAGCCCGGGATCATCACGACGGCGCGAACGCTCTGTTCGAAAGGATCGACGGCGCGGAAGACTTCGAAGGAGAGCTGCGGCAGGCGATTGCCGTAGTTGCCGAGCGGCAGCTCTTCGAAGACGACATAGGCGGTACCGCGATAGGCGGGTGTCCTGGCCGCGCCCATCTTGGCCGAAATGAACGGGTCGGCCATCTGTGTCTCGTCACCCGGATACCAGCGCCAGGTGATCCCGGCAGTATCAAGCAGCTTGCCATCGGCCCAGATGCGACCGATCCCGGTGATCGGACCTTCACACACGGCAACGGCGAAGGAGGCATAGTAGAGATATTCGGTGGTCTGAACCTTGCCGCCGCCACCACCCTTGCCGCCGCCCTGCGTGGTTGTGCTGATC
>JAEYPL010000051.1 GCA_023410905.1 Pseudomonadota bacterium | reverse complement strand
CGAATTGACGTCACCAAGTGAAGTGAAGGTGCGAAAGCATGGCTCAAGCAGGCATCAGTGCGAACAGACTGGAGCTCCTCCAGATCGCGGACGCCCTCGCACGTGAAAAGACGATCGATCGCAAGATCGTCATCCAGGCTATGGAAGAGGCGCTGCAGAAAGGCGCCAAGGCCCGCTACGGCGCCGAGAACGACATCCGCCGCGAGATCGATCCGCGCACTGGCGAGACGCATCTGACGCGCGTGATGACGGTTGTCGACGAGGTCGAGAACGAGTCGCAGCAGATTACCGTTGCCGACGCCAAGCGGCGCAAGCCCGATGCAGCGGTCGGCGATCTTCTCATCGACAAGCTGCCGCCGCTCGAGTTCGGCCGCGTCGCCGCGCAGAATGCCAAGCAGGTTATCGTGCAGAAGGTCCGCGAGGCCGAGCGCGAGCGCCAGCACAACGAATACAAGGACCGCATCGGCGAGATCGTCAACGGGACGGTCAAGCGCGTCGAATACGGCAATGTCATCGGCGATCTCGGCCGCGCGGAAGGCATCATCCGCCGCGACGAGATGATCCCACGCGAGAACGTGCGCCTCGGCGACCGCATCCGCGCCTACATCTACGATGTACGCCGCGAGCAGCGCGGTCCGCAGATCTTCCTCTCGCGCACGCGCCCCGAGTTCATGGCCAAGCTGTTCGCCATGGAAGTGCCGGAGATCTACGACGGCATCGTACGCATTATGGCCGTTGCCCGTGATCCGGGCTCGCGCGCCAAGATCGCCGTCATCTCGCGCGATAAGTCGATCGATCCGGTCGGCGCCTGCGTCGGTATGCGCGGTCAGCGCGTGCAGGCCGTCGTCGCCGAGCTGCAGGGCGAGAAGGTCGACATCATTCAGTTCCCCGAGAACAACGACGCCGCGACGCTCGTCGTCAATGCGCTGGCGCCGGCTGAAGTCTCGAAGGTCGTGCTCGACGAAGATTCCAACCGCATCGAGGTCGTTGTCGCCGAGAGCCAGCTCTCGCTCGCCATCGGCCGCCGCGGCCAGAACGTGCGCCTCGCGTCACAGCTCACGGGCTGGGACATCGACATCCTCACAGATCAGGAGGAGAGCGAGCGGCGCCAGAAGGAATTCACCGAGCGCTCGCAGATGTTCATGGAGACGCTCGACGTCGACGAGGTCATCGCGCAGCTTCTCGCGACCGAGGGCTTTGCCTCGGCCGAAGAAGTCGCATTTGTAGATCTGGCCGAGATTGCCCATATCGAGGGCTTCGACGAGGACACGGCGACCGAGATCCAGACGCGCGCTCGCGAGTATCTCGCACGCATCGAAGCCGAACGTGATGCACGCCGCGTCGAACTCGGCGTGTCCGACGATCTCGCGAAGATCGAGGGCATCACGACCGCGATGATGGTCGCGCTCGGGGAGGCCGGCATCAAGACGCTGGAAGATTTTGCCGATTGCGCGACCGACGATCTCGTCGGCTGGACCGAGCGCAAGAAGGAAAAGGACGCCGAAGCCGTCAAGCACAAGGGTGCGCTCGATGGTTTCGACATCGGTCGCAAGGAGGCCGAGGCCATGATCCTCGCCGCCCGCGTCGAGGCAGGTTGGATTACGGCCGAAGACATCGCGCCGGCTGAAGAGCCGGCCGCCGAAGAGGAAACTGCACCGGAAACCGCCGACGCTGGGGCTGATGCCCCCGCCAAAGCGTGATCCGGGCAATGCGCGCGGAGCAAACAGACCGGGTATGGGCGCCGAAATGGCACCAGAGCACGACACGGACGCAGGCCCTGCCGACAAGGCAGCGGTCGAGCGGACCTGCGCGCTCACCCGGGCACCGCTGACTCCGGAGGACGGCCTTCGCTTCGTCGCAGGGCCGGACGGCACGATTGTTCCGGACGTGGGACGCCGACTACCGGGTCGCGGCACCTGGCTGACTTGCAGCCGTGCCGTCGTCGCGGAGGCTGGCCGGAAAGGCGCCTTCCAGCGAAGCCTGAAACGTCCCGTATCCGTACCGGATGACCTTCCCGACCGCATCGAAAGCCTGCTCGTCAAGCGGGCGATCGAGGCATTGAGCCTAGCCAACAAGGCCGGGCTCGTGACAACCGGATTCACCAAGGTCGACATCGCTGTCGGGCGCGGGGAGTGCCGCTACCTGCTGCATGCCAGCGATGCGGCCGAGGACGGGGTCGCCAAGCTGGACCGCAAATTCGCGGCCGTCGTAGCGAGCTCCAGACCGGAAACGGAACAAAATGGCCCCGACAGCGGGCCAAGTAATGAGCTTAGGGAGCATTTGAGGCAACACGTTCTGGATTGCCTGACATCGGCCGAATTGAGCTTGGCCATGGGGCGTTCGAATGTGGTACACGCTGCACTAGCACGTGGCGGTGCAGCCACCAGGTTTTCTCGCGAGGCTGAGCGGTTGAGGCGCTATCGGGCGCCGGCTTCCGTTCACGCGCCGCGCGAGCCGGGTTCAAGGGCGAGATCGGAACAGGCATGAGTGAGACCAAGGAAACCCCGGATAAGGCCCCCGCGGCCAGTGGCGGCGCGCGCAAGCCCCTGAGCTTGAAGCGGACCGAAGCATCCGGGCACGTCCAGCAGAGCTTCAGCCACGGCCGCAAGAACGTGGTTGTGGTCGAGCGCAAGAAGCGCCGGACGATCACTGGCCCCGGCCAGGAAGAGGAGCCGCGCGGACGCACCGGTGGCGGTGCCGCTCCGGCAGGCGGCGCACGCCTCGGCGATCTCTCCGCGGGTGAGCTCGATGCGCGCCGCAAGGCCCTCGAGCAGGCCGCCGTCGACGAGAAAGTTCGCGAGGTGGAAGACGCCAAGCGGCGCGCCGATGAAGAGCGTCTCGAAGCAGAGCGCGCGGCCGAGCGTGCCCGCGAAGCTGCCGCCGCTGCGGCTGAAGCGGCGAGCAAGCCCGCAGCGAGCGAGGCGGCACCTACCCCCGCACCGGCGCCTGCGGCACCTGCCGCCGAGTCGCCGCGTCCGGTGCAAGCAGCTGCCGTTGCACCGCAGAAGTTCACACCCGTAAACCCGCCAGCGTCCACGCAGGCGCGTCCCGGTGGTGCGCCCGCAACGGAAGCCCGTCGCCCGGCTACCGAGACAACCGTCGTCAAGCGCCGGCCGATCGCCGATGAAACGCCGGACGAAGATGACCGCAAGAAGCGCGGCGGCGCCAACCTCAAGGGCGCGCCGCGCGCCCCCGTCAAGGTCGCCGATGATCGTCGCGAGCGCGGCAAGCTCACCGTCGACAAGCTCCTCAACGACGAGCAGCGTGAGCGCTCGCTCGCCTCGCTGCGCCGCAAGCGTGAGCGTGATGCGCGCCGCGCGTCCGGCATCCAGATCTCGCGCGACAAGATCGTGCGCGAAGTGACGATCCCGGAGGTCATCACGATCCAGGAACTCGCCAACCGCATGTCGGAGAAGTCGGTCGACGTGATCCGCTTCCTGATGAAGCAGGGGGCGATGCACCAGATCAACGACGCCATCGACGCCGACACGGCCGAGCTGATCGTGCAGGACTTCGGCCACACGCCGAAGCGCGTTTCGGAAGCCGACGTCGAGGAAGGCTTCGCCGGCGGCGACGATACGGACGAGAACCTGCTGCCGCGTGCGCCCGTCGTCACGATCATGGGCCACGTCGATCACGGCAAGACCTCGCTGCTCGACGCGATCCGTCATGCGAATGTCGCCAGCGGTGAAGCCGGTGGCATCACGCAGCACATCGGCGCCTATCAGGTCTCGACCGAAAAGGGCCAGAAGATCACCTTCATCGACACCCCGGGCCACGCCGCGTTCACCGCCATGCGTGCGCGCGGTGCGAAGGTGACGGACATCGTGGTGCTGGTGGTCGCGGCCGACGACGGCGTGATGCCGCAGACGATCGAGGCGATCAATCACGCCAAGGCGGCCGGCGTTCCGATCATCGTTGCCATCAACAAGATCGACAAGCCGCAGGCCGATCCGAACCGCGTGCGCACCGAGCTGCTCCAGCACGAGATCGTCGTCGAGAGCATGTCGGGCGACACACTCGAGGTCGCGGTTTCGGCGCTCAAGGGCACGAACCTCGACAAGCTGCTGGAAGCGATCGCGCTCCAGTCCGAATTGCTCGATCTCAAGGCCAATCCGGACCGTCTCGCCGACGGCTTCGTCATCGAAGCCAAGCTCGAGCGTGGCCGCGGCCCGGTCGGCACGCTGCTCGTGCAGCGCGGCACGATCAAGGTCGGCGACATCATCGTCGCCGGCAGTGCATGGGGCCGCGTCAGGGCGCTGCTCGACGACACTGGCCACAACGTCGTCAAGGCCGGCCCGTCCGTGCCTGTCGAGGTACTCGGTTTCGATACGGCTCCCGAAGCCGGCGACCAGTTCGCCGTCGTCGAGAACGAGGCGCGCGCTCGCGAGATCACCGACTACCGCATCCGCAAGCGTCGTGAGACGCTCGGCACGGCAGGAACGCCGCGCACGCTCGAGCAGATGATGCAGAGCCTCAAGGACACCGGGAAGAAGGAGTTCCCGCTAGTCGTGAAGGGCGACGTGCAGGGCTCGGTCGAAGCCATCATGGGCGCGCTCGCGAAGCTCGGCAACGAGGAGGTCATGGCCCGCATCGTCCATTCGGGCGTCGGCGGCATCACCGAATCCGACATCAACCTCGCGCACGCCTCCAAGGCGGTCATCCTCGGCTTCAACGTCCGTGCCAACACGCAGGCGAAGCTGTCGGCCGATCAGCAGGGCGTCGAGATCCGCTACTACTCGATCATCTACGACCTCGTCGATGAAGTGAAAGCGGCCATGTCCGGCCTGCTCGCACCGACGAAGAAAGAGGTGTTCCTCGGCTACGCGACCATCAAGCAGGTCTTCAACATCTCGAAGCAGGGCAAGGTCGCCGGCTGCCTCGTCACGGAAGGCAAGGTCGAGCGCGGCGCCAAGGTTCGCCTGCTCCGCGACAAGACCGTCATCCACGAGGGTACGCTCGCCATCCTCAAGCGCTTCAAGGACGATGTGAAGGAAGTGCCGGCTGGCCAGGAGTGCGGCATGGCTTTTGCCAACTACCAGGACATCCGCGAGGACGACGAGATCGAGTGCTTCCAGGTGGAGACGATCGCGCGCACCCTCTAACGATCGGAATGCATGACAGGCGGATGAGCAGCGTGCTCATCCGCCTTCTGCTTCCGGTATTGCCGATTTGGAATTTCAAGGAGCTGGCGGCGGTCCGAACCCGCTGCCAAGTGAGACAATGCCTCGACAGAAACCAAGTGCCGGGCGCGGCGCTGCCCTCGGCGGTGCCAGTGCTCCATCCCAGCGTATGCTGCGCGTCGGCGAACTCGTGCGCCATCGCCTGGCCGAGCTTCTTGCGCGCGGCGACATCCATGATGACACGCTTGCCGGCGCGGTCGTGACCATCCCTGAAGTGCGCATGTCACCCGACCTCAAGCTCGCGACGGTGTACGTGATGGCGCTCGGCGGGAATGATGTCGCGCCGGTGCTCGCGGCACTCAGGCGCAATCAGAAATACATCCGCGGCGAGGTCGCCCGCGCTCTGAACCTCAAGTTCGCGCCCGACATCCGCTTTCGCGAGGACGAGAGTTTCGAAGAGGCGACGCGCATCGACCGGCTGCTGGACAGCGACCGCGTAAAACGCGACGTGCAGGCAAAAGACGACACTGAAGGGGGCAAGTAACGTGGGGCGCCGCAAGAAGGGCAATCCGATCAACGGCTGGGTCGTGCTGGACAAGTCGATCGGCATGACGTCGACGCAGGCCGTCGGCAAAGTGCGCTGGCTGTTTCAGGCACAAAAGGCCGGGCACGCCGGCACACTCGATCCGCTCGCGACCGGCATCCTGCCGATCGCACTCGGCGAGGCGACGAAGACCGTTCCCTATGCCGTCGACGGACAGAAGGCCTACCGCTTCACAGTTCGCTGGGGCGTGGAAACCGACACCGACGACGCCGAAGGGCAGGTCGTCGGTCGCAGCGACATGCGCCCGACGCGCGCCGCGATCGAGGCTCTGCTTCCCAATTTTCACGGTGAGATCCTCCAGACACCGCCGGCCTTCTCCGCCATCAAGATCGACGGCCAGCGCGCCTATGACCTCGCGCGCCAGGGCGAAGCGGTGAAACTCGAGGCCCGCCCCGTGCAGATCGATCGTCTCGAGCTGGTCGAGATGCCGGACCACGATACCTCGGTGTTCGAGGCCGAGTGCGGCCGCGGCACTTATGTGCGCGCCATTGCCCGCGACATCGGCCGCACACTCGGCTGCCTCGGGCATGTCATCGCGCTCCGGCGCACGCGTGTCGGTCCCTTCGAGGAAGCGCAGGCCGTCACCATCGACGAGCTCGAGGAAGCGGCCAATCGCGAGGACGGCGGCGTCGAGATCAAGTCGCTGCTGCGCCCAGTCGAGAGCGCGCTTGCCGAGCTTCTCGAGGTCAATGTCTCTCAGTCGGATGCGGCCCGCCTCGCGCGCGGACAGCCGGTGCTGCTGCGCGGACGCGATGCGCCAGTCATGAACGGTGAAGCCTTCGCCCTCTCCAAGGGCACGCTGATTGCGCTTTGCGAGATCGAGCGCGGCGAGCTGCGCCCGCTCCGCGTGTTCAATCAGGCTTGATTCCGCTCACGCCGAGTTCGCTTCGCTCACCGGCTCCGCGGGGGCGGCCCTTGGGCCGGCACGCAGTTGCGTGCTCAGGAAGGGAAGCTTCGCTTACGCTCTCGTTCGCGCCGCTCAACCTGCAGCATGTCCAAGCGTCATGAGCGCGCGAGGCGCGCCGGCGCTAGCGCCGTCCCTGACAAAATCAAGAGGCGCGGAGACCCTGGGCTCCGCGCCTCAAATTTCTTCACGCCGGGGAAAATCTACGTCCAGGGTTCGCCAATGTTGGTCCCGAGGCCGTGAACTGCCATTGAACGCTGCGTTCATGACGAGTTCATCGCCCGGAGGCGGCGCCGGTAAACTTGCTGGACAATTTGTAATGGCGGGGTGTCTTCTCCCGAACGGGCCTTTCCGCCACAATGATGCAGCGACACGCCGGGGCAGGGCGACGGAACAGGTTCCACGCCGGCGTTCAAGCAGCAGAGGCCGGTCCCCGTGGGGCCGGTCGCTTGGTGTGCAGGGCGCGAGCAGGTCGGACACATGGCGGGCCGTTTCAAATATCTCTTCACATTTGCGCTGCCTCTAGCAGCCGTGGGCGTCGGCGCGGCCTGGATGATGAACCTCGGCGGCTTCGGCAACTCCGGTGATCCCGCCCTGGCCTATGACACGACCGAGATCAACCGCGGAGAGATTCGCCGGCTCGTAACGACATCGGGCCCGGTGCGTGCCGTCGTCACCGTCAGCATTGGCTCGCAGCTTTCGGGCAGGATCGACAAGCTCAGCGCCGACTTCAACAGCGAGGTCAAGGAAGGCGACCTGCTCGCACAGCTCGACGACAAGACGTTCGCCGCACGCGTCGCCCAGGCCCGCGCCGATCTTGTGGCTGCTCAAGCCGGCCTTACCAATCAGGAAGCTGCACGCACCAAGGCCGAGGCCGTGCTGCGCAACGCCAAGCGTCTGCTTGAACGCCAGGAGACACTCGCGACCAAGGGCGTCGCCTCGACTGCGACGCTCGACACCGCCATCCGCGACGTGGATGTGGCGACGGCCGATATTGCCGTGATCGATGCTCAGATTGCGAACGCGAAGGCGACGATCGCGCAGCGCGAAGCCGCGCTGAAGGTCGCCGAGATCGATCTCGATCGCACGCTCATCCAGTCGCCCATCGACGTCACCGTGATCTCGCGCACCATCGATGTCGGCCAGACCGTCGCTGCGAGTTTGCAGGCGCCCGAGCTCTTCAAGATCGCGCAGGATCTGCGCCGCATCCAGATCGAGGCCCAGGTCAACGAGGCCGATGTCGGCTCCATTCGCGAAGGAAACTCGGTCGAGTTCACTGTCGACGCCTATCCCGAGGATCGCTTCCACGGGTCTGTGTCGCAAGTTCGGCTCGCCGCGACGGAACTGCAGAACGTCGTCACCTATACGGTGATCATCGAGGCGCGAAACGAGGATCGCCGCCTGTTCCCCGGCATGACCGCCAACGTCCAGATCGAGACCGCGCGCCGCCGCGACGTGCTCCGCGTTTCCAATGACGCCTTGCGCTTCCGCCCACGTGATACCGCAGCAGCCGCACCACAAGCCGGTGCCGCGCAGGCTGCCGAGCGCAGCGATCGCCTCGTCGAGCAGATGAAGGGCGCCCTCAAGCTCTCCGACGCGCAGGTCGATGCTGTGCAGGAGGTCATGCGCAAGGCTGCGGCCGCCCGCGCCGAGCGCCAAAAGTCCCGCGAGGCCCAGGGAGAAGGCGCAGGCCGCGGTGGCGATGGTGCTGGCCCTGGCGAGCGGAGATCTGCCGAAGGACCTCCCGGCGGCAAAGGCCGCGGCGATGGCAACGCCATGCGCAATCGCTTCATGGAGCGCATTGAAGCTGTGCTCGAGCCGACTTTGACCGACGAGCAGAAGCCGCTCCTGGAGCGCTGGCGCGCGGCGCGTCAGTCGGGACGCATGGCATCCGTGTGGGTGCTGGGCGCCGATCGCAAGCCTGAACAGCGCCAGATCAGGCTCGGCATTGGCGACGAACAGTTCGCCGAGCTGATCGGCGGCCTCAAGCAAGGTGACCGCGTCATCACCCGCCAGCGCCAGACCGTGAAACGCTAGCCGGCGGCATGTCACGCCCTGGGCATGATGTCATGGACGGAACGACCCAAACCGACAAAGTGACGAGCGCGGCGCGCGCCGATGGCAAACCGCTGATCGAGGCGCGCGGCGTTGCAAAAATTTACACCGTCGGCGAGCAGACCGTGCGCGCGCTCGACGGCGTTTCGCTCAGCATCAATCTCGGTGAGTTCGTCGCGATCATGGGACCGTCCGGCTCGGGCAAGTCGACCATGATGAACCTCATCGGCGCTCTCGATGTGCCGACGACGGGCGCCATGGTGCTCGACGGGCGCGACGTCGCCACTCTCGACTCCGATGCGCTCGCCAATCTGCGCAACCGCACTATCGGCTTCGTCTTCCAGCAGTTCAACCTGCTCCCGCGGACGACGGCACTGCGCCAGGTCATGCTGCCGCTGCTCTACGCCCATCCGCGCCCCGCCGACGCCGAGGCCATGGCGTGCCATCGCCTCGAACAGGTCGGCCTCAAGGATCGCATGGACCACGTTCCGAGCCAGCTCTCGGGTGGGCAGCAGCAGCGCGTCGCCATCGCACGCGCGCTCGTCAACAATCCGAAGCTCCTGCTCGCCGACGAGCCGACCGGCGCACTCGACAGCAAGACATCCGAAGAGATCATGGCGCTCTTCTGCACGCTCAATACGGAAGGCATCACCGTCGTCGTCGTGACGCACGAGCCTGATGTCGCGGAGTACGCCAAGCGCCGCATACTGTTCCGCGACGGGCACATCGTCGAGGACGTCGCCCAGGCCGGCTACATGGGGAGGGCTGCGGAATGAACGTCTTCGACAGCCTCGGCATTGCGCTGACGGCGCTGCGCGCCAACACGCTGCGCTCCATCCTCACGACGCTCGGCATCATCATCGGCGTTGCCTCCGTCATCGTCATGGTCGCCGTTGGCACGGGTGCACGCAGCGAGGTCGACCGCCAGATCGCCTCGCTCGGCTCGAACATGCTCGTCGTGTTCCCGGGCTCGACACGCGTCGGCGGACGTGCAGGCGGCGCAGGCACGCGTCTTCCGCTCTCCGAGCGCGACATGCAGGCGCTTCGCGAGAGCATTCCCGGCGTCGTCGCTATCTCAGGGCTTCTGCAGGGCTCTGGCCCCGTGATCTACGGGAATGCGAACTGGACCACGTCGCTCATGGGCATCCATGACCAGTTCAATGAAGTGCGCGACTGGCAGGTCGTCGAGGGCCGCGAGTTCATGCCCAACGAAGTGAAGACCGCGGCGCGCGTCGCGATCGTCGGCAAGACGGTCGCCGACAAGCTGTTCAACGGCGGCGATCCCGTCGGCGCCACCATTCGCGTGCTCAACGTACCCTTCCAGGTCGTCGGCGTACTCGACAGCAAGGGGCAGAACTCGTTCGGTCGCGACCAGGACGACGTGATCATGCTGCCGATGTCGGCGGCGCGCGGGCGCATTGTCGGGCGCAGCCGTCTCGTGAACGACAATGTCGGCAACATTCACGTGAAGTTCGACGCCGGCACGGATCTCTCCGAAGCGCAGGAGCAAATCGAGACGCTGCTTCGCCAGCGCCGCAAGATCAAGGCCGGCGCCGAGGATGATTTCAACGTCCGCAATCTGTCGGAGTTCATGCGCGCACGCACGTCGGCGCTGACGACCATGGGCTGGCTGCTCGCCGCAACCAGCGCCATCTCGCTCATTGTCGGCGGCATCGGCATCATGAACATCATGCTGGTGTCGGTCACGGAGCGCACGCGCGAGATCGGACTTCGCATGGCCGTCGGCGGGCGACGGCGCGATATTCTGATGCAGTTCCTCGTCGAGGCTGTGGCGCTCTGTCTGCTCGGCGGGTTGATAGGCGTAAGCATCGGTGTGGCGACGGCGGCAGGCGTGGCGCTGTCCGCTCAGTGGCCGATCGTGATTGCTCCCAATGCCATCATGATGGCGCTCGGCGCCGCAGCGTTGACGGGTGTCGTGTTCGGGTTCTTCCCGGCACGTCGGGCCGCACACCTCAACCCGATCGACGCGCTGCGCACCGAATAAGGGCGCTCACCACAAACCGCGGCCGCGCGTGAGTGCGCGCGCATCCTCGCCGCGTCCACCACCGCTGCGCTCGGTGCGCGGCGCCCAGCCACCGCCTGAGGGCTCCCTTCCGTCCTGATCGGACTGCGGCTGCGAGAAACCGCCGGTCTCGTCCGTGAAGCCGATGATCGAATAGGGATCGTCCGGCTCTTCATCGGGCTTGAAGGCCTCGAGCACACTGCGCGTATCGCCGCCCTGGACGCGCAGTCCCGTCGACGGGTTCACGCGCACGAGCTTGATGCCGGGCGGAATGCGGAAGGGCGTAGCGGGCTTGTCGGCGAGCGCCATCTTCATGAACGAGCCGAAGATCGGCACCGCGATTGCGCCACCGGTCGCCTCTTTGCCCATGGGCTTCGGAATGTCGTAGCCGACGAACACACCGACGACGAGGTCCGGCGAGAATCCGATGAACCACGCATCCTTGGCGTCGTTGGTAGTGCCGGTCTTGCCTGCGAGCGGCTTGCCGATCGAGCGGAGCGATGTCGCCGTACCACGCTGTACGACACCCTCCATCATCGACGTGATCTGATAGGCCGTATGTGGGTCGATGATCTGACGGCGGTCGTCATTGATCTCAGGCTCCCCCTGACCATTCCAGATTGCCTGCCGGCACTCCTGGCAATCGCGATCGTCATGGCGCCAGACCGCGCGGCCCCAGCGATCTTGAATACGGTCGATATACGTCGGCCGCACCTGCCTGCCGCCGTTGGCCACCATCGCGTAGGCGGCGGTCATGCGCAGCAGCGTCGTCTCGCCGGCGCCGAGGGCCATGGAGAGCACCGGCGTCAGCTCGTCATAGATGCCGAAGCGGCGCGAATACTCGCCGACGAGTGGCATACCCATGTCCTGGGCGAGCCGCACCGTCATCAGGTTGCGCGAATGCTCGATGCCGACACGCAGCGGCGTCGGGCCGTAGAATTGCCCGCTGTAATTCTTGGGCCGCCACACGTCGAGGCCGGCGCCCTGCTCGATGGTGATCGGCGCATCGAGCACGACGCTCGTCGGCTTGTAGCCATTGTCGAGTGCGGCCGCATAAACGAACGGCTTGAACGACGAACCCGGCTGTCGACGCGCCTGCGCGGCACGATCGAACTGGCTCAGCGCGAACGAGAAGCCGCCGACGCTCGCAAGCACACGGCCCGTATGCGGATCCATCACCACGATGCCGCCGCCGATCTCAGGGATCTGCATGAGCGACCACACGCCCTGCGGCTCGTCATGGTTTTTCGGCGAAACGTAGATCACGTCGCCAACGTTCAGCACGTCGCCCGCGCCCGGCTGCTTGCCCGGCTTGCGGTTCGCCCACTTGATCTCGTCGTAAGGAACCTCGACGGCCTCGCGGTCGGCGACAAGGCTGCCGTCCTGCTGGCGCGCCGGGCGCAACCCGACCGTTGCCTTCTCCCGCTCGATCTTGAGCACGACGCCGAGACGCCACGGCTGAATGTCGCCGGGGGCTTCTATGGCGCCAAGCGGCGTGCCCCAATCGCCGGTGACGGCGATTTTCTCGACGGGCCCGCGCCAGCCTTGCTTGCGATCGAAGGCCACCAGCCCCTCGACGAGCGCGCGCCGGGCGAGCATCTGATAGCGCGGCGACAGCGTCGTGCGAACGGAGAGGCCTCCCTGATAGAGCTTCTCGTCACCGAACTGCGCAATCAGCGTGCGCCGTACTTCTTCGGCAAAATAATCCGCCGCGTGTGTCTGCACGCCGAAGGGTCGGATGTTGACGATGAGCGGCTTCGCCGACGCTGCTTTGGCTTCCTGCTCGGTGATGTAGCCGTTCTCGGCCATCAGCCCCAGGATGGCATTGCGGCGGGCGACAGCTTCCTTCTCCCTGCGGAAGGGATGGTAGTTGTTCGGACCCTTGGGCAGCGCCGCAAGGTACGCCATCTCCTCGAGCGTCAGATCCTTCAGCTCCTTGTTGAAGTACGTCAGCGATGCCGCGGCGACGCCGAACGTATTCAGGCCGAGATAGATCTGATTGAGGTAGAGCTCGAGGATTTTCTCCTTCGAGTACGCGCTCTCGATCCTCACTGCGAGGATGGCTTCCTTGAGCTTGCGATCGGCCGTGCGCTCGCTCGTCAACAGGAAGTTCTTGGCAACCTGCTGCGTAATCGTCGAGGCGCCTTCCGCACGCCGACGGCGCCCCTGGACCTTGTCCATGACATAGCGGGATCCGGCGCGCGCCATACCGAAGAAATCGAGGCCACCGTGCTCGAAGAAGCGCTTATCCTCAGCGGAGAGATAGGCCGCAATCAGCTGCTTCGGCACGGTGTTGATCGGCACAAATATGCGCCGCTCGTGCGCGTACTCGGAAATGAGGGCACCGTTGTGCGCATGGATGCGCGTCATTACCGGTGGCTCATACTTGGCGAGGCTGTCGTAGCTCGGCAGATCGTTCGAGGCCTGCCAGAGGAAGTAGCCGCCGACCGCCGCGCCGATCAGAAAGAGGAACATGCCCGAGGCGAACGAGAACCCGAGGAGGCTCAGCAGCAAGCTGCGGCGCCGCCGCTTAGGCTTGCGCTCCACTGGGGGCAATATCGGGGGCGGTCTCATCTAGCTCAACTAATCCGGTCGTGCACGGATGGGTCTGTCTAGACCCCGATGCCGGGAGAAGCAAGCGCGCCCCCGGTTTCATCCAGAGGTTACAATCGATTGTGTCATTAGCGGGTCACAGCCGTGTGAATGTCCACGAGGCTGTTTGTATATACGGCGTTTCCGCGTGCAGCGTGGTTAATCCGCCGCTGTACGATCTACCGTCACGAGCTTGCGCCGATCGCCCCACGGGCCGACAGTCAGCCCTTCTGAACAGACAAACAGAATGGGGAAACACCATGGATATCGAGGATCAGCGCAAACGCGGGCGGGAAATTCTGGGGGAAGTCATTGGCGCCGCATATCTCGAACGGCGCGACGCATCGACCAACGACTTCAACAGACCGTTGAGAGAGTTTTCCGAGACCTATGCCTTCGGCGACATCTGGGCGCGGCCCGGCCTGCCCCGGAAGGTGCGCAGCATGCTCTGCATGGCCATGCTAACCGCCATGGGCAAGCCCGCCGAGCTGCGCCTTCACGTGAACTCGGCGATCAACAACGGCTGTACGGTCGAAGAAATCCAGGAAGTGCTCTACCAGACCGTCGCGTACTGCGGCATCCCGGCGACCATCGAGGCCTTCAAGGTCGCCGAGGAGGTTCTGGCCGAGCGCGGGCTGACGAAGCCGAAGGGCTGAACGCCGGCGGCAATGGCCGGCGCTATATGCGCCGGCCAAGACGGTTTCAGCTCACGATGCCTTCCTTGCGTGCCCAGTCGAGGCCGCGATCGAGGGCCCGCGCCATGCGGTCGAACATCGTGTTGATCTGCTCGACGTTGATGACAAGCGGCGGGCAGAGCGCGAGCGTATCGCCGGCGATCGAACGCGAGATCAGCCCTTCTTCCTGAGCGAAGATGTTCACCTTCGCACCGACGCCCTGGCGCGGATCGAACGACGCTTTGCTCTTCTTGTCTTTCACGAGTTCGATGCCGCCGATGAGGCCGACACCACGCGTCTCGCCGACGAGCGGGTGCGCATCGAGTTCCTTCAAGCGCTTCATGAAGGTCGGCGCGACCTTGCGCACGTGCCCCACGATGTCGATGCGCTCGTAGATTTCGAGCGTCTTGACCGCCACAGCCGAGGCCACCGGATGGCCCGAATACGTGAAGCCGTGCGCGAATACGCCGAGCTTTTTGCTCTCGTCGATCATGGCCTGATAGACGTGCTCGGGCACGGTGATCGCGCCGAGCGGCATGTAGGCCGAAGTGATCGCCTTGGCCATCGAGATGGTATCGGGCTGCATTTTGAACGTCTGCGTCCCGAACATATTGCCCGTACGCGCAAAGCCGCAGATCACCTCGTCGGCAATAAAGGCGATGTCGTAGTGGCGCAGGATCGCCTGGACCTTCTCGAAGTACGTCTTCGGCGGCACGATCACGCCACCCGCGCCCATGACAGGCTCGGCAATGAAGGCCGCGATCGTCTCAGGCCCTTCGCGCTCGATCAACGCTTCGAGCTTGCCCGCGAGCCGCGATGCGAACTCCTCCTCGCTCTCACCCTCCTTGCCGAAGCGATAGTAATGCGGCTTGTCGGTGTGCAGGATGCGGTCGATCGGAAGATCGAAATCGGCATGGAAGATCGGAAGTCCGGTCAAGCTGCCGGCCGCGATCGTCACGCCGTGGTAGGCGTGCATCCGCGAGATGATCTTCTTCTTGTTCGGCTTGCCGATGGCATTGTTGTAGTACCACTGGAGCTTGATCTGCGAGTCGTTGGCCTCGCTGCCCGAGCTGGTGAAGAACACCTTGGACGTCGGGCAGGGCGCGATTTCCTTGATCTTTTCGGCGAGCTGAACGGCCGGCTCATGACTGCGCCCGCCAAAAAGGTGCGTGAACGACAGCTTCCGCATCTGCTCGGCCGCTGCCTCGACCAGCTCGGTATTGCCGTAGCCGAGCCCCGTGCACCAGAGACCCGCCAGGCCTTCGATGTATTCTTTGCCCGAGGAATCATAGACATGAATACCCTCGGCACGCTCGAGCATCATCGGCCCGGAAGTCCTGTGCGTCGCGAGGTTGGTCGCTGGATGCAGAACCGTCTCGACGTCGCGAGCGGCAAAATTGGTAAGCGTGGCCATTGCACGTATGTCCTGTTCTTGACGGGAAGCCCGACTATGAGTAGCGCGGACACCAGAGCCTGACAAAGCCAAAGAACCGACCGGGCGCACAGCCTTCGTGCAGTCATCAGGGACGATCTGCAACCGCCATGACACTGGCCGTCTCATTGCCCCGCACGAAGCTCGCGACCTGGGCGCGGCGGCTCGCCTTGTTCAGCGCGACCGTGATCCTCGTTGCACTGGTCCTGCACCGCCTCGGGAAAATAGCGACACCGCTCGGTATCGGCCTCGTGCTCACCGGCTTTGTCGGCGCGGGCCTCGCCCTCATCAGCGGGCTCGCGGCAAGCGTCGTGATCTGGCGCAAAGGTGCGGCCGGCGCCTGGAGCGCCGTAGCCGGCGTCGCTGTCAGCCTTGCGATTTTCGCATGGCCGGCCAGCGTCGTGCCCTTCTATCTCAAGACGGCGCCGATGACGGACGTGACCACGGACACCGAGCACCCGCCGGAGTTCGCCACGCTCGCCCGCGACCGACCAAAAGCCGCCAATTCGGTCGTCTACAAGGGCGAGGCTCTGGCGGAGCTGCAGGAACTGCACTACCCCGAGCTACGCCCGATGATCCTCGAACGCCCTGCTGAAGAGGTGTTCGACGCCGTCGGCGAAGCCGTGCGGCGCCTCAAGTGGCGCATCATCGCCGAGGAGCGGCCGCAGGAGGACGGGAGTGCGGGACATGTCGAAGCGGAGAGCCGCACGCTGATCCTGGGTTTCGTCGACGATGTCGTCATCAGGGTGGAGAGCGACGGCGGGACGACACGCGTGGATATGCGCTCACTATCGCGCTACGGGGGCCACGACTTCGGCCGCAATGCGAGCCGCATCAAGGAATTCTACACCGAGCTGCAGGCCCGCCTCGAGGCCTCGGTGCCGGCCGCCGTCGCGCCGCGCGGCAAGGCCAAGGCAAAAGGAACGAAGGTGCCGCCTAGGGGACAGAAAGGCGCACCGGGTCCAAAACAGGCCCCTCGCAAATGAGCTGACCTCGCTCGACGAGGTGCTCGATGTGGGCGGCGACAGAGAGCGACGCCGCCTTGACGAGGCGCGGGTCGATTCCGCGATAGATCGCCGCCACGATCTCGGGGATCGTCGTCTGTCCATTCCGCACACAGTCGAGGATGGACTGCTCGCGCATCCGCCGGTGCAGGATATATGCCTTCACCAGACGCTGCGGCTCGTAGACACGGCCACCGTGCCCCGGGAAATAGATCTCGTCATCGCGCTTGAGCAGCCGCTCCATGGCGCCGAGATAGGCACTCATACTGCCTTCGGGCGGCGCCACAACGCTCGTATTCCAGCCCATCACGTGATCGCCGGAGAAGAACAGCTTGGTCCCTTCGAGCGCGAAGCAGAGATGGTCCGGCGCGTGCCCCGGCGTGTGGAGCGCCTGCAGCGCGAAGTCCTGGCCTTCGAGCCGATCGCCGTCCTTCAGCACGACATCCGGCTTGTAATCGTTCTCGACGTACTCGCCGCCTGCGGGGCTCGCACGCGTCAGGCCGGGGCGCGCAACCGTGCGTCCGAAACCGGCTGTCGGCGCTCCTGTCCGCTCCTGCAGAGCCGGAAGGCCGTCAACGTGATCGTGATGCGTGTGCGTGATGACAATATGCGTGAGCTTGCGCCCCGCGAGCGCCGCGAGGATCGCGTCGAGATGCGCGCTGTCCGCTGGACCCGGGTCGATCAGAAAAACATCGCGCCCCTTGCCCACAATATAGGTGTTGGTGCCCTTGTAGGTGAAAGCGCTCGGATTGTTCGCGACTATGCGCACGATGCCCGGAGCCAGCTCCTTCGCCTCGCCATACGCGAATTTGATCTCTTTGCGAAAAGGCAGCTCTTCGGCCATTTGGGTATCCTGCGCTCACTTCATCGGGTGCTGTCATAGCCGAGGGCGCCCGGATTGGCCATCGGCGGGTTTGTTGGCCTAGTAAACCCCGAGATGCGCCAGCAGCTCCTTGCCGAAGCCGATGCGCTTCGGCGCATCCTCGATCCGGCTCATATCCATATTGAGCGCGAAAGCGGTCTTCCGTTCGCCCCGCTCGACCCAACCCGCCCACCAGCCGATCTTGCCGTCCCATCCGGTCTTGGCGAAGAGCGTGCGGCCATCCTTCTCCTCGATGCGGATGATGTCGCGCACGATCGCCTGTGACCGCGCGCTCATCGGCAGGGCACCATCGGCGAGCCGTGCGAGAAAGCGCGCCTGTTCAATCGCACTGATCGTCAGCGGTCCTTCGAGCCAGAAGCGATCGACGATCTGGCCGACTTCACGATTGCCATAGTCGAGCTTGGCGAGCCACCCGCGATACGCATCGAGCCCGACGCGACGCGCGATCTCCTGGAA
>JAEYPL010000231.1 GCA_023410905.1 Pseudomonadota bacterium | reverse complement strand
GATCAGCAGCGCGCCGGCGATCATCAGCACGTAGGATCCCGTCGCCAGCAACGCCGCGCCCGGCACGCCGATGGCTACGCCGACGATCAGCGCGCGAACGGGACCGAGCGGGATCGTGAATGCCGAGTTGGCCGTGTAGAGCCACACCGATCCGAGGCCCGAGGCCCCCGCGAGCAAGCCATAGGCGGCCGGCGGCATTCCCGCGCTCGCCATCATCATCGTCGCCAGCACGCCGAGCGACAGCATGAGGGTCGAGGCACCGATCAGCGAAATGAAGACGACGTTGAAGGCGGCGAGTGTCGCGATGGGGGGCGTGGCTGCGTCGGATGTCGGGCGGGTGTCGTTCACGTTTGCGGGGCCGCCTGCGCATAGGAATCGAGCTCGACGACGTGAGAGTGTCGTTCGTTAATCTCGATCGTCATCCCGCATCCTCCACACTCGCGAGGATGCCGCTCACGCCCGCCACCAACAGCGCCTGGTCGGGGCCTGCCGCCAGCATGTTGAAGCCAAGCTTCTTGTATTGCCGCGCCCAGTCGGCACTCGCGGCCATGAAGCCGAGGCCCTTCTTGTTCTTGCGCCCGGCGGCCACGATGCGCTCGACGGCCTTCACATACTTCGGATTGTCGAACTCGCCCGGAATACCGAGGAAGTTCGTCAGATCGAAGTGACCGACCCACAGCACATCGATGCCCTCGACGGCGGCGATGGCCTCGACCTGCTCGAGGCCGCGTTCGGTCTCGATCTGCGCGATAACGAGCGTGCGAGCATCCGCCGCCCGCATCTTGGCCTTGGGATCGCCTGCCGCGTAGTCGTCATGGGCGAAGCCGAAGGCCGCTCCGCGCCGGCCGCGTGGTGGATAGTGCGTGGCCTCGACGATCGCACGCGCCTGCGCTTCGCTCTCCACCATCGGGATCATCACGCCATGGCAGCCGATGTCGAGCGCGCGGGCAAGGAAGTGGTACTCGCCCCGCGGCACGCGCGCCATGGGAGCGATCGGCAACCCGCGGCAATAGGCAATCTGCGCCTTGATGGTCTCGAGCGACGTGCCCGTATGCTCCATATCGTAGATGACGTACTCGGCGCCCGCGTGCGCAAGAAGCTGCGGAACGCCGGGCGAGAGCAGCTCGAACATCATGCTGCCGAGCACGGTATCTCCGGCGAGCACGCGCTGGCGCAATGATTTGCGGGCCATGTCTTCGTTTCCTCCCGGGATGGCTCGTTGGCCGGTCGTGTTCTTGTCGTTCGTAGTCGCGCGTTCAGGCCTCAGCCCGAAGCGCGCTGTATGGCGTGACGAAAGCGCACGCGGTTCGCGCCACCGTCGAGCGAAAGCTTGTCCTTGCGCGGATCGGCGGTCGAGACCTTGAGGAGGACGAAGCAGGGACCATTGCTCTCGCGCAGCATCCGCGCGCCGGCCGGGAGCTGATCCTCGCGCTCGATGGTCATGGTCGAGCCGATGCCGGCACCGATCGCCATCTGCTCGAGATCCACGCCGAGGCTGGTGTGGCTCCGCTGGAAGCCCGTCTCGCCGTAGTGGCCGTTGTCGACGCAGAGAATAGAGAGGTTCGCCGGTTGCATCACGCTGATGGTGGCGAGTGTGCCGACGTTCATCAGCAACTCGCCGTCCCCGGTTGCCACGAGCACGCGTCGCTTCGGCTGCGAGAGCGCGAGGCCGAGGCCCATGGAGAGCGCGGCCCCCATGGCGCCGCCGAGGGCGTACAGGTTGTCGCCGTCATCGGTAATGGCGGCGAGCTCATAGGCGGTTCCGGCGAGGCCGGCGATCATCAGGAAATCATCGGGCGCGCCGATGAGGGCAGGAACGGCGTGGTTGCGGTCGAGGGGCATGGCGTCTCAGCTCTCCCGGAAAGCGCGGCCGTTCGGCCGTCGGCATTGTGGACTGCGGCTCGAGAGTCATAGAATTGCGCGATCGCACTCCGAGGGGCAAGCCATGCTGTCGCGCACGCCCATGCAGCCGCGGCGCGGCTCCGTGGGCGTTCCATTGGGATTGAGGATTGATCTCCATCAAGCGCTGTCGCGTGCGCACGGGGCATAGGTTAGGAAAATCGAGGTCCGTGTCCGCTGGGAGGAGCCGCTTCGGATGACGCGAGACATAGTGCTGGAACGCGCGGCCGCCCCGCCGGCCATCGCGCGATCGGCGGTCACGATCCGCAATGTGCCCTTTGACGCTCCATGGGCCTGGCTCGCGGCTGGCTGGAACGATATGTGGCGCGTGCCGCACATTTCGCTCGTCTATGGGGCCGTATTTGCCATCGTCGCCGGTGGGCTCCTGGTCGGGTTGACCCTGGCGCGCTGGCAATCGCTGGTGCCGGTTCTGGCCGGCGGCTTCATGCTTGTCGGCCCGCTGCTCGCGGTCGGCCTCTACGAAACGAGCAGGCGGCTCGAAACGGGCGAGCCCATCGAGCTTGCCGATGTGGTCGGTGCGGGCCTCAGCGCCAAGGGCCAGCTCGGCTTTTTCGGCGTCGGCCTCATGGTCATATTTCTGGTCTGGCTCGAGCTGGCCTTCATCCTGCTCGTGCTCTTCCTCGGCGGTGCTGGCCTGCCGCCGCCATCCGAGTTTCTTTCGCGCCTGCTGTTCACGCCGGCAGGACTCGGGCTGCTCATCGTCGGATCGCTGGTCGGCGGCGTGCTCGCGGCGACCGTCTACACCGTATCAGTCGTCGCCGTGCCGCTGCTGCTCGTGCATCGCATGGACGCGATCTCGGCGGCAGTTACGAGCCTCGCGGCCGTGCGCCGAAATCCAAAGCCGATGCTCCTCTGGGCGGGGCTCATCGGCGGCTTCATGGCTCTCGGCTGCGCTACGCTCTTCCTTGGCCTGGTGCTGCTCTTTCCCCTGATCGGGCACGCGACGTGGCACGCATTCCGCGCAGTCGTCGTGGTCGCGGACGACCGGGTGGGTGGCCCTCTCCCCGCGTCTTGACCTCGGCTCAGGAAACGCGCAAGTGTGGCCGGCCTTCGGCCGCCCGATCGATCGGAGCGGCATCTGGTCCCGTAGCTCAGCCGGATAGAGCACCAGATTCCTAATCTGGGGGTCGCAGGTTCAAATCCTGCCGGGATCGCCACGAATTTTCGCAACCGGTTCAATAATTTATAGAAATCGCACCGGGCAGGATTCGAACCTGCGAGTTTTCTCCCCATTTTTCAATGCTGAAACCAATGAGCTGCGGCCGCGTCCCGGTAGCCGACAGAATAACGCGTTCATCGAGGCGTTTAACGGCCGACTGCGCGCCGAATGCCTGAATGCGCTTTGGTTCATGACGCTGGCAGACGCGAGAGAAAAGCTTGAATGTTGGCGTAGAGACTACAACGAGGTGAGACCGCATGGCGCGATCGAGAACAAGGTCCCGATCTCGTTACTCAATCCCGCTGGCGCTACCAGCCCGTCAGCGGCGAAAAAGGCCGAAAACTCCAGCTTCGAATGAGGGTACGTTGGGGCTCAGAGCAATCCAACACAGGTCCCTACTCATCACTGGATGAAAATTGGGGCTCAGGTCAGTAGTAGAGTGCGATGTCCTCGTTGCAGCAGAGTTCCGCAATACTCTCTTCGCCGCGCAGGCCTTCGAGGACGATGCGGAACTTCTCCTCAATCGAAAAGTCTCGCCTGGTGGCTCGCCGGATGTACCTGACGCTCTCCTCCGCGCTCTGCGGAGCCAGTTTGCCTCGCTGTCTCACCGTCCCTTCCTCGGGTTACGATGAGCCGGAAACCCTCTCTTACGCGATCACGAGAAACTGTTGGGCAGGTTCTGACGGGGGACACACAACAGCCGCCAACAATCGCACACCGCATAACTACCCGTTCCCCCCAACGACACGAGCCGGAGAGCGGCTCGTGTTCACGTATTCTCGAGCCCCTCACGCATGAGGCCCCACCGCATGGTCGTCCGCTGTTCGATGGGACGCAGGATGAAGCGATCCATGATCAACCATGTGATGCCAATGGCCAGCATGCCGACGACGATGCGCGCCGACTGGAAGTATTGCTGAGCATTGAAGATCGCATAGCCGATGCCGTCAGTGCTGGCGATCATCTCACCGCCGACAAGCGAACGAAAACCGAAAGCGATACCCAGGCGAATGCCGGTCATCAGGTTCGGCAGCGTTGCAGGAAAAATCACGTGCGTGATGACGTCCATGCGCTTGGCACCGAGCGTCTGGACGGCCTCAATCAATACAGGCTGAACGGTACGAATGCCGGTCAGCAGGTTGTGCAGCACCGGAAAGAACACCGACATCACAATGATGAAGGTCACCGCGCCCTGGCCGAGACCGAACCAGAGGATGGCGAACGGTATCCATGCGAGTCCCGGGATCGCCTGCAGAAGATTGACGAGAGGATCGAAGAAGTCGCGGCTCGCCCGGTTGAGGCCCATGAGATAGCCGAGCGGGATGGCGATGACTGCGCCGACCAGGAAGCCCAACCCCAGGCTCTTCAGGCTGACACCGAGACTGGTCAGCAGGGCGCCGGATCCGAGATCCGCGACAAAGGCGTGGAAGACCTGCAGCGGCGAGGGAAACAGCACCGGCGGCCAGATATTGAGCGATGACAGGAGTTGCCAGACCGCAATGCCGGCAGCAAACGGCAGCAGCTCCCGCACAAGATTTTTCGTCATGCCGAGCGGCGACCACCGCGCATGTGAAAGCGTCGTCACGAGTGTGCCTCCGCATGTCCGCCGGTTCGCTCGATCTTGGCCGTGAGCAGATCACGGTACTGCTGGAAACGAGTATCTCGAATGAGCTCGCTCCACTGGCGCGGGCGTGGCAGATCGATAGCGATATCGGCCACGATACGCCCCGGCCTCCCCGAAAGAGCAACCACGCGGTCGGAGAGAAACACGGCCTCGTCGATCGCGTGCGTCACGAACAGCACCGTCGTCCGCTCCGTCTTCGTGATGACCGTAAGCTCTTCCTGGAGCCTCTGCCGTGTCATGGCATCGACAGCAGCAAACGGCTCGTCCATCAGCAAGACCGTCGGATTGTTGGCGAGCACGCGAGCAACTGCCGCACGCTGCCTCATGCCACCCGAAAGCTGATGCGGATACTTGTTCTCGAAGCCCGAGAGGCCGACCAGATCGATGAAGCGGTGGGCGACGCGCGCACGCTCTACGCGCGCGACGCCCTTGAGTCTCAGGCCGAACTCCACGTTCGCCTGCGTGGTCTTCCAGGGCAGCAGTGCGTACTCCTGGAAGACCATGCCGCGATCGGCGCCCGGTCCCATGACTTTGTTGCCGGACACCCTGATCTCGCCGCCGGTCGGCCGGTCGAGGCCCGCCACGATGCGCAGGAAGGTCGACTTCCCACAGCCCGAGGGACCGATGACCGACACGAACTCGTGCGCCCTGATGCTCAGCGAGATGGCGTCCAGTGCATGAACGTTCTCGCCGAACGTCGGATCGAAGTAGGTTTTCGAGATCTCACGGGCGACCAGGATCTCCGACACGTCAGCCTTCATCATTTGAGCAATGCACCGTGCTTAGCCTTGGCCTCGCCGACAATGCGATTGAACTCCGCCAGATGGTCATCCGGGTTGACCTCGACAGGCGTCAACTTCTCGGCCGCAAGGTATTTGGCGGTCGCGACCAGAGACTTCGCGGTGAAATCGTCGATCAGCGGATCATAGTTGAGCCACTTGAACGTGACCTCGACAATGCGCGGCTCGACCTTCAGGAACTCCGCTTCGATCTGCGCTGCTTCCTTGGCGTTCTGGCGAACCCACTGCTGCGACTCCCAGAGCGCCGCCACGGCATCCTTCACCTTGGTCGGATTCTGAGCCGCCCAGGCATCGCTGATGAGGAAGAAGCCGCCACCCTGCACGACCTTGCCGAGGCGCATGAGCATCTGCGCTTCGCCAGCCATCTTCTCCTCGGTGAGCGTGAGGAATGGCTCGAGCCCGACCATGGCATCGACCGCGCCCTGGATGAGCATCTGGCCCATGTTGCCGTAGGTTGCGTTGACGCGATTGACGGCGTCACGCGGGAGACCAGCCTGCTGGATGAGCTGGCTCAGGCCTTGTGCGGGTGCCGTTCCCTGCGGCACGGCCACGCGCTTGCCTTTGAGATCGGCGGCTGACTTGATGTTGGCTTCCTTGCGCACAAGGACGCCGTAGGAGTCACCGCCCTTGGCATACATCGAGTAGGCCTTGAACGGCAGCTTGTTGGCCCACGCAACGACCGTGGACTCGACGCCACCACCCGACCAATCCACCTGGCCCGCGGCAAGCGCCTGATTGGCTTGCACGCCCGTCGCCAGCGGCCTCACTTCCACATCGAAGCCGTACTTCTCGAAGATGCCTTTCTTGGCTCCCACATAGAACGCGGCCTGCGAGGCCGTGGTGAGGATGCCGAACCGCACCTTCACCTTTTCCTGCGCATGAGCGACCGGCGCACTCGCGAGCACGGCGGCTGCAAAGGCAGACAATGTCGCAAACTTCATCCACTTCATGGCGTTCTCCCATCATGTGATGGCCCGTGGCGGGCTCTTTGCTTTTGCGGTCTGCGCTCACGGGCGAACGCCGTACCGTGCCTTGGGTCCAAGTGTTGTCTTAATGCGTCCCTGGGCTGCGTCGATGAAGCGGCACAGGTAGGCGCGCGTTTCGCGTGGATCGATGATGTCTTCCACACCGAAAGCTTCGGCGGTCCTGAAGGGCGACGCCATGCTGCGCAACTCCGACTCGATCTCGCGCTCTCGCGCCTTCGGATCCGGAGCGGCGGCGATCTCGCGGCGGAATGCAGCCGCGACACCGCCTTCGATGGGCAGCGAGCCCCATTCCGCGGAAGGCCACGCGATCTTGAAATCGAGGCCGTTCTTGTCGGTCGCGCCCATGCCGGCCATGCCGTAGCACTTGCGCACCACGACCGTGAACATCGGCACACTCGCCTGCAAGGCGACGTAGACAGCGCGCATACCCTCGCGCAGCGTTGCTGCGGCCTCCGCGTCTTTCCCGACCATGAAGCCCGGCACATCGACGAAGAAGACGAGCGGAATGTGGAAGCTGTCGCAGAGCTCGATGAAGTGCGTCTGCTTTCGCGCCGCGCGCACATCCATCGCACCGCCGTAGACCATCGGATTGTTGGCGAGGATGCCGACGACCTTGCCGTTCATGCGGGCAAACGCCGTGATCAGCGCCTTGCCGTACGTCGGCTGGATCTCGAAGATGCTGCCCTTGTCGGCAACGAGTTCGATGAGCTTGCGCATGTTGTACGGCCGACGCCGATCCCGCGGCACGATGGACGCCAGCGCATCCTCCGTACGATCAGCCGGATCACCGATATCGACGGTCGGCGGCATCTCCCACACGTTCTGCGGCATGTAGGAGAGATAGCGCTTGATCATTGCGAAGCACTCGGCTTCGTCCTTGGCACGGTTGTCGATCGTGCCCGCGTGATCGACGGCAATGTCCGCGCCGCCAAGCTCCTCCTTGTTGATCTTCTGGCCGAGCGAGCGCTCGACGACCGGCGGGCCGGCGGCAAATACCTGCGACGTGCCCTTCACCATCACAGACCAGTGCGAGAGGATCGCGCGCCCAGCCGGGCCGCCCGCCGCGGTGCCGAGCACGGCGCTGACCACGGGCACCTTGCCCATGAGCTCCACCGAGCGTTCGAAACCATGCACACCCGGAAACACCGAATGGCCGCGCCGATTGATCGACGTGACGCTGCCGCCCGAGCCGTCGATCAGATTGACGAGCGGAATGAGATAGCTCGCAGCCAGATCCTCGATGAAGCCACCCTGGCCACCCTTCTTGCGATCGCCCGACCAGCTCGTGCCGCCGCGGATCGTGAAATCCTCGCCGCCGAGCGCGACGGGCCGGCCATCGATGCTGGCGAGGCCCATGACGTACGGCGCCGGCGTGACGCCCGTGAGCTTGCCGTCGCTGTAGCGACCCTGCCCCGTCAAACCGCCCACTTCCCGGAAGGAACCCGCATCCGCCAGACCGTCGATGCGCTCGCGGATCGTGAGGCGATTCTGGTCATGATGCTTCTGGACGGCTTCCGGACCCCCGAGACGCTTTGCCTCGGATCGACGAAGCTGCAGCTCATCGAGCTCCGGCTTCCAGCCGGCTGCGGATGTTTCCTTCACAGTCTCGCTCACGTCATTGCCTCCAGAAACCCGCGCATCAGCCTTCGAGAACGGCCACGACCTGCCCCTCGGAGACAGGCGCCTCCTCCTTGACGAGGAACGCCTTGATCGTTCCGCTCTCCTCGGCGATCACCGGAATCTCCATCTTCATGGACTCGATGATCATGATCGTGTCGCCGGCCTCGACCTTCTGGCCTACCTCCGTCATGATCTTCCAGACCGAACCGGTGACCTCGGATTTCGCTTCACATTCCGCCATTACTGTCGCCCTCTGCTCATTTGATCAGCTCGCCAATCAGACCCGTGTGCACCGCGCCGGCGCGGAACTCGTCGGAGCCGAGAATTGTGAAAAGCGCCGGGATATTGCTTTTGACGCCACGCACTTCGAACGCACCGAGCGCCTCGATGAGATCGTCGATCGCCTTCTCGCGTGTCGGCCGCTTCACGATGACCTTGGCGAGCAGCGGATCATAGTGCGGGGTGACTTCCAAGCCTTCACTGTAGCCGGTCTCGATGCGCACACCCGCCCTGAGCGGTGGGCGGAAGACCTCAAGTTTGCCGGGAGATGGAAAGAAGCGTCGCGGATCCTCCGCGTAGACGCGGGCTTCGATAGCATGGCCGTCGATCTTCGGCGCATTCGGCAGCACTTCAGCAAGCTTTTCACCCGCTGCGAGGCGAACCTGCGTCTTGACGATATCGACGCCAGTGACTTCCTCGGTCACACCGTGCTCGACCTGCAGGCGCGTGTTCATCTCGAGAAAGGCAAAGCCACCATCGGCATCCATCAGCATCTCGACGGTGCCGATATTGTTGTAGCCGGCGGCCCCGAGCTTACTCGCGATGTCCTGCGAAAGGGCGCCGATGTCGGCGCGCGAAATATTGGGCCCCGGCGCTTCCTCGATCACCTTCTGGTGGCGGCGCTGCACCGAGCAATCACGCTCGAAGAGGTGCGTACAGGCGCCGAAATTGTCCGCCACGATCTGCAGTTCGACGTGGCGCGGACGCTCGAGCAATCGCTCCAGGTATACGTCCGCGTTCGCGAAGCTGCGCTCGGCGAGAGAGGCGGCCTTGTCGACCGCCACCAGGAGCTGGGCCTCGTCACGCGCAACCAGCATGCCGATGCCACCGCCACCGCCGGCGGGCTTCACGATCAGCGGGAAGCCGATCTTGCGCGCTGCCGCCGCAATCGCCGCATGCTCAGCGGGAAGCACATCCGTTCCTGCGCCAACGGGCAGGCCGTATTCTCTGGCGAGCTCACGGGCGCGCGTCTTGTGCCCCATGTCCTCGATCCAGCGCGGCGACGGACCGATGAACACGGCGCCCGTGTCGGTCACACGCGTAGCGAATGTCGCGTTCTCTGCGAGAAAGCCATAGCCGGGATGCACGCCATCGGCGCCACTCTGCTTCAAAACGGCGAGCAGCATATCCTGATTGAGATAACTATCGCGCGCCGGAGCCGGACCGATGTTGTGCGCCTCGGAAGACCATTCGAGCCATGGCGCATGGCGGTCCGCATCAGAGTATACGGCAACCGTGCGGATATTCATCTCGTTCAGCGCGCGCAGAACACGCGCCGCAACGGCGCCTCGGTTCGCCACGACCACCTTGTGGAAAGATCGAGCCACCCTACCGCGACTCCTCAATGGCTTGTCGGCCAGGCGCGCAGCAGATGCTGCCCGATACCGTTCGTCAGCCGAAGGCGATGAACATCCAGCATCCGGATCAGATAATCGCGCGTCATGTGCGGCTCGATCACGGACTGCACGGCATAGGCGCCGGCCATGTCCCACACTTCGCTATCCTTGCTCATGGTTGCGAAGGCGTCATCGAAACCAGCGTCTCCAGGCGAGAGGCCATGCACGACCTTCACCGCGAACGTTGGATCCATGAAGCTCACTTCAGCTGTTGGCCAGGCAGCCACTTCATCGGAGTTCCGCCCGCCACCCATGTTGAGATAGGCCTGCCCGTAGCTCTTGCGCAGGATGACCGAGATCTTCGGCATCGAGAACATCTGCAGCGCGTGCATGAAGTTCATGATCTTGCCGGGCGCGCGCTTGCGCTCGGCATCCGTGCCGATGGCAAAGCCGGGCGTGTCCACGAAGAGCACGATCGGAATATTGAAGCTGTCGCACAGCACCAGGAAGTGCGTGATCTTCTCGCAGGCTTCAGTGTCGAGGGCGCCCCCCTTCACCAGCGGATTATTCGCGATGATGCCGACAGTGCGGCCACCCATGCGCGAGAGCCCGGTCACCGCCACCTTGCCGAAGCGCGGCTTCAGCTCGAAGAAGCTGTCCTTGTCCACGATCGTGCGGACGATCTTGCGCACGTCATAGACTTGCGTGCGTTTCTCAGGCAGCAGATCGATGATGTCGCCCATTCCCAACCCCGATCCCTCGGCTACGGACTGCTCGGGGGGCGCTTCATTGCAATGCGATGGCAGGTAGGAAAGGAAAGTGCGGATTGCGGCGAGCGCTTCCTCGTCCGTGTCCACCACCATGTCGGCGAAGCCGGTTACTTCCGAATGAAGCTTCCAGCCGCCGAGCTCCTGCGGATCGACCGTCTCGCCGATCGCGAGCGATGCCAGCAGCGAGCTCGATACGGCGAGCACCGCACCCTTGCGGATGACGCAGAAATCGGAGAGCACGGCGTACCAACTCGACGAGCCGTACGAGAGGCCGAGCGTGGCCGACGCCCACGGCGTCTCGCGCAGGCGCACGTATTGCGTCGGATCATTGCCAAGCAGCGTGCCCATGCCGCGCGAGCCCATGTGGTCGGGCATTCGGGCGCCCGAGGACTCGCCGAGGAAAATGAGCGGCAGTCCACGCTGTGTCGCGACGCGCTTGGCGTGCCCGATCTTGCGGCCGTTCGTCGACGAGGATGAAGCACCCATGACGGTGAAGTCATTGGAAACGACAGCGACCTCGCGGCCGTCGATGCGCCCGAACCCGGCGATCTTGCCGTCAGCAGCAGAGCGATCGCGATCCTCCGCGCGCGAGGATGACACACCAAACAGACCGGTCTCGATGAAGCTACCCGGATCGAGCAGGCCGTCGATGCGCGATCGCGCGTGGAGAACACCAGCTTCCGCGCGGCGTGCGAGCCGCGCCGCGCCCCCCATCGCCAAGGCTTTGGTTTTGCGTTCAGCATACTCACGCTCAAGGCGCTTGCGGCGCATCTCCGGCGCGCCTTCGGACTTTCGATCGGCGGACATTCGTCTGTCTCCGTTGACGGCTTCATGCCGCCGATGATGAGCGGACATCGCGCGCGACGACGCCGCTGCGCACGAACTCCGCAATTTGCGCAGCGTTGTATCCGAGCACGTCTCCCAGCACGCTCTCGGTATCCTGACCTATGGCGCGACCAGCATGCCGTACTCCACCCGGCGTTGCCGACAGACGCGGAACAACACCTGCCATGGCAACACTGCCCATGGCCTCGTCGCTTGCCGCCACTATGGATTTGCGCGCGGCGTAGTGCGGATCTGCGAAGATGTCCGCCATCGTATAGATGCGGGTCGCCGGCACGGACGCTGCAGTCAGCTTCTGCTCCAGCGTTGCAAGCGGATAGCGCGAGGTCCAGGCCGCAATGATCTCATCCAGCGCTTCAGCATGGGCGTTACGAGCGAGCGCCTTCGCGAAACGCGAATCCTCGGCCAGTTCAGGCTGTTCCATCACGCCAGCAAGGCGCTTGAACAGGCTGTCGGCCATGGCTGTGATGAGTATGAAGCTGCCGTCCCCCGTCGGATAGAGATTGTTCGGATTGCTTCCCGGCAAGCGGGAGCCCGTGCGGCTGGCCACATGCCCGGTCTTCTCGAAGGCAGGGACCCATGGCTCCATGAAGTTGAACGCGCACTCGTACAGCGCTGCGTCGATGAACTGCCCGCGCCCCGTTACATTGCGGGCCATCAAGGCCATGACGGCACCGTAGGCCGCATGGAGGCCTGTGATGTAGTCCGTCAGGGACACGGCAACACGCGACGGCGGCCTGTCCGGATCACCGGTGAGGTAGCGCATACCGCTCACCGCTTCGCAGATGACCCCGTATCCCGGCCGCTTCGCATAGGGACCGTCCTGGCCGTACCCGGAAATGCGCACCATTACCAGGCGCGGGTTCATCTGGGAGAGCTGCACCCATCCGAGTCCCCATCCATCGAGCGTACCCGGCTTGAAGTTCTCGACCACGACGTCGGACTTCGCGGCGAGCTCACGCACGAGCGCGTGCCCCTCCCCACGCCGGAGGTCGATCGAGATCAGCTTCTTATTGCGGAAGATGCTCGCCGCATACAGCGAATGCCCATCGTGCTGCTGCCCCATGGTACGCACGGGATCGCCTTCCGACGGCTCGACTTTGATCACTTCGGCGCCGAAGTCCGCGAGCATGCGCCCGCAGAACGGTCCCGCAACGGTGGAGCCGATCTCCAGCACCCTGATGCCGGTGAGCGGACCATGTTCCATCGCCACGCGCGTCTCCCTCATGCCATCCATCACACGTCCTAGAGGACGTAGTTACGGAACTTGTTGAGCGCCTCTTTCGCGCTTTTCATATTCAGACGCTTGAGCCTCTCGGCCTCGACGCCATCCCCACGCCGCATCGCAGCCAGCACGTCCCGATGCTGCGCAAGCCCCGTCTCGGCGCGGCCCGGCAGGATGATGATGCGACGAATGACGAAGTTCGTGCGCTCGTAGATGCTATCCAGCATCTGAGCAGCAATCGGGTTGCCTGCCGCAGCAATGGTGCGCAGGCGGAGCCGGTTGTAGCCCTCGACATACGAGTCGAAATCACCGGCCTTCAGGAAGTTGGCCATGGGCTCGTTGTAGTGATCGACCAGATCCTGCCAGCTCTCCGGCGGCACGTTCTCGGTAGCGAGGCGCGCGCAGAGCCCTTCGAGCACTTCGCGAACATCGTAGAGCTTGAAGACGAGCTCCATATCGAGGCGCGTGACGACCGCGCCACGGTTCGGAATGCGCTCGATGAGGCCGCGGCTCTCAAGCGAGCCGAACACATCGCGGATGCGCGTGCGCGGCACGCCGAACTCCTCCGCCAAGTCCTGCTCGCGCAACTTGGCACCTGGCGGGATCTCCTGGCCGGCAATACGTCGACGGAGCGTCTCGAGTATCTCCTCGGGGGGCACGGAAGCCGCGCCGCGAAGTTCCTTCGCGACGGCGCTTTTTGGATTTTTTCCATTTAATTTCAGTAATTTAATGTTCATGCGAACCTCGGGCTGGCAGAGTGTAGAAAGATGCCAATAAGAGTGTCAACATGATTGTTATCATTTTAGGTCCATAGCGCCGCAGTACTTCACCCGCCTAGCCACGCAGACTCAAAATCGGGAACTCATCGCTAAGCGATTGCCGCGCCTTCCATTTCACGCAGCCAGCGATCTTCGTTGTTGAGAGCGATTTGCAGTTGCCTCTGCTCACATCCTCATCAGCCAGAAATGCAAGCCATTCGCATTTTATGCCGTCGAGGTCGTGGCCACAGGGGTGAACAACAGGTTTCTTCAGAAGTCGTTTGGATGCTCTGCCGCATGACGCAGCAGGCTTTGGCCAGCGTCGGGAGGACTATGTCGACAATATCCGCGATGTCTTCGTGAAGCGCGATCCGAAGAATGCGGATACGCACAAGGCCAACGCCGAAGCCTACAAAGCCAAGATCCTCGCCGTGATCGAGCCGATCAAAGCGGAGCTTGCGAAACTGCCCCGAGAACAAGCGCTGGCTCGTGTCGAGTGACGGCGCGTCCTCGTACCTGGAGCTAGAACATGGCACCCCTTCGAGGGGCGGACCACCGTCTCTGCGATAGCAACTGAACTAAAGGGGAAGGACCAATCGTGCCAGGAGTGCTCGAACGATTGGATCGAGATCCTTGATGTCCGGCGATAGATCAGCTGTTTGCAGGACTACTGGATGCTGCTCCTCGTCAGATCTGGAGCTTCGAGTGAGAGGCTCCCGGACGTCACGCGAAGCAGAGCGAGTATTAGCTGAGCGGGCCATTGGCTTACGAATATTGCTGGGTGTTGAGGCTCGTGAAGCTCAGAGCTTCACGAGCCCAATGTGAAGATCTTAATCGCGCGGACGCAATCTCGCGACATCTGCGTCCGGGTACATGACCTCGGCGCCATCACGGAAAATCCACTCCTTCATGACGCCCTTGCCACCTTCGACTGCAAGTGTCCCGACGAATGTGCCATAGGTGAGCTGGTGATCGGAGCCCCGCATTGTCATTGGTCCTACTGGGGTTTCGATCTTCAAGTCTTCCAGTGCAGAAATGATGCTGTCTGCAGTGGTATCCTTCGCCTTCTTGAGCGCGTCGCCTACGAGGATGCCGGTGACGTAGCCAATGAACGAACCGTGGCGCGGATAGTCGCTGTACTTTGCCTGGTAGTCCGCGACGAACTTCTTGTGAGCAGGGTAGTCGATTGAGTACCAAGGATAGCCATTCACGATCCAACCCTTCGGGGCTTCCTCCTTCATGATATCGACCCACTCGGGCTGTCCCGTCTCATAGCCCAGTACTGTACGACCTTCGAAGAGGCCGCGCGGTTCACCCTCGCGAACAAATTTCACAAGATCGGCGCCAAACAACACGTTGAAGATGCCATCCGGTTTGGCTTTCTGAAGCGCCGCTACCGTGGGGCCGGCTTCGATCTTTCCGAGCGCCGGAAACTGTTCTGCAACGACCTCGAAACCGGGAACCTGAGCCGCCATCATTTGCTTGAAGTTTTCTGCGGCCGCGTGGCCGTACTCGTAGTTCGGAGCGACGATTGCCCAACGCTTTTTGCCCAACTTGGCGGCCACATCCGTCATGGTCTTGACGATCATGTACGTGTTCGACCGCAGGCGAAATGTATAGCGGTTGCCTTGGGCCATCGTTAGGGCATCCGAAGCAGCCTGTGAGCAGATGAAGACCACTTTCTTCTGCTTCGCGAAATCCGAGAGCGCGAACGCCACTGGCGAAACGAAGCCGCCAACGAGCACACTCACATTGTTGCGTGTGACCAGATCCTCGGCTGCTCTGACAGCGTCCGCCGGGGTGCCACCGTCATCCTGACTGACGATCTCGATCTTCTGCCCGCGAATACCCCCTGCGGCGTTGATTTCATCGATGGCCTGGCGGAAGCCGTTCCGCCAAGGAACGGTGATCGCCGGAAAGCGACCAAAGCTGTTCACCTCGCCGATGCGAATGGGGACTTGCTGGGCGACAGCCTCCGTGCTCGCAAAAGGGGCTGCGGTCATCAGCACCGCAATAGCGAGTGCGACGCGGCGAGTTACGACTGACATTTTCTAGTTCTCCTCACGTGTACTTCTGGATAGGTACTGGGAAGCGCTAAGTATGCGTACTCACACGGCGAGATGAGCTCGCCTGATCTCCTCATCATCGAGAAGCTCACTGAGGGCGCCCGCAAATCGGATCTGCCCCTTTTCGATCACATAGGCTCGGTCGGAGATGGCCTTTGCGAACGATAGATTTTGCTCGGAAAGAAGCACGGTCAGACCCTGGCGCTTCAGCTCCTTTAAAACCTCGACCATCTGCTGAACGATCACCGGGGCAAGACCTTCGGACGGCTCATCGAGCAGCACAGTCGAAGGATTGCCCATCAACGTACGTGCGATGCTGAGCATCTGCTGCTCTCCTCCAGACATGTGTCCGCCGGAGCGATTACGCATCCGTGCGAGATTCGGAAAGAGATCGAAGAGGCGATCAACCGTCCAATAAGGAGTGTTGGCCCGAGGAGGCTGCCGGCCGACCTCGAGATTCTCCATGACAGTGAGATCGGTGAAGATCCGACGATCCTCAGGGACGTATCCCAGTCCCGATCGCGCAATGCTGCTGGGGGCCAGAGCACGAATGCTGCGACCTTAAAATTCGACCCTGCCGGTGACTTTAGCGAGAAGGTTGACGACAGACTTGAGCGTGGTTGTCTTGCCGACACCATTGCGGCCGAGCAGAACAACGATTTCGCCCTGCCGAACCTCAAGATCGATACCGAATAATACTTGAGCCTGGCCGTACCACGCGTTGAGTTCAGATACAGACAACATAGGTTTCATGCGGTGACGCGCTCCATAGAGCCGGGGTCTTCGTCACCGAGATAGATCTGTCGCACTTTCGGGGAGGCGCGGACTTCGGCTGGCGAACCAGCCGCAACGATCTGTCCTCGGTCGAGAACGATAATGCGATGGGCATAGCCGAACACGACATCCATATCGTGCTCAGTGAAGAGAACGGCTACGTTTCGCTCTGCAACGACTGACGTGACGAGCTCCATCAAGCCAAACCGCTCCTTCGGCGCCATGCCAGCAGTAGGCTCGTCCATCAGGAGCAGACTCGGAGCATTCGCGAGAGCAATCGCGATTTCGACACGCTTTACGTCGCCGTACGCCAAAGTTGCGCACGATCGATCTGTGTGTTCCAGCATTTGCACGCGCTCGAGAAGCTGCAATGCCTCTTCCCGGTAGAGGTCCTGCATTCGCGACCACGGTCCCGCCGTTACCGAATGCAGTGACGCGAGCGCCATTTGGACGTTCTCGCAGACGGTCATGGACCCGAACGTGGAAGCAACTTGGAACGTTCGCCCCACGCCAAGACGCCAGATTGCTCTTGGGGGCAGTCCGCCGATCGCTGAGCCCTTCAATAAAATGCTGCCTGTGTCAGGCACGATCTGGCCGCCCAGCATGTTAAAGCATGTCGATTTCCCTGCTCCGTTGGGGCCGATGATGGCCACCATTTCGGACGCGCCCAATTCGAAGCTGACGTTCGATACCGCTTTGACGCCGCCGAACGACTTCGAGAGATCGCGGACTTCGAGAAGTGTCTTCATTGGCCTCTCTCACTAGCCACGCGCAGTGACGCAGTCTTCGGTTGGGGCGACGACGTGAAGCGACGCGAGAGCTTGCTCAGAAATCCGGCTAAGCCTTGGGGAAACAGCAGCACCGTGAGAACGATCACGGCGCCGAGGAACATTCGCCAGGCGTCCGTAAGCGGCATGATGTACGCCTTGAGCAGCGGATAGATCGTGCCGCCCATGAGCGGGCCCGTTATGGCATTCACACCACCGATCAGGACCATGACGAGGGAGTCGACGGTCATGTGGACGGAGAGGACGTGGGTGTCGACCGTTGGCGGGCTTGTCGTGAGTCAGGCGCTGACGCTCTTCACGACACCCGTAATCTATGTGTATCTCGATCGCCTGAGCAGCTATTTCAGCGGCGGTGGATCGGAACCTGCCGCGACGGACCTCATGGAGGATGACGAGGCCGTCCGGAGAGCCGCAAGTGTCCGCTGAGGGTGGGCGTGCCATGCAGCGGCCGGATGCAAAGCCGAGTAATCGTAAGGAGTGCGCTGCCGAGAAAGCGGCAGGCACGCGGATCATTCCGTTCAGGCGAAGAGCACCGGCTCGAGGAAGTTCGGACGGCGACGCGAATGCGCGACGCGCTCTCGTCAACGAGGACCGCGCACGCATGCGTCAGAATATTGCCTCGGCGGCAGTTGTCATCGTCTTATTGCTCTTGGGCGGGTGGTGCATCGCGCACTTACGGGCGAGCCTGCGCGTTGAAGCCTGCCTGGAGGCCGGTCTCCGAAACTGCTCGGTACAACATTGGTGAGCGCCATAAACGCCAGCGCGCAGATCTTGGCCTGCGCGCTGGATTGGGCAGTCAGCGCGTGCGGTGATGGGCGGTGCGCGCGTGATGCGGAGCCGCCGTCTTTGCGAGGTTATCGGTGACGCCGCCGCCGGCATCGAGGCCATTGAGCGTGCGCACGCATGTATCGCGCCACTCGCCCTTGGTCATGTGCGCGTCTGGCTTCCAGAATGACATGCACGCGGCAAACGTGTCGCCACCGCCTCCGGGATGTGTGTCCGGCGCAAGCGTTCCGCCGGTGGTCTCGACTACTTCGGGGCCCGTATTGGTATTGGACGGCGTGCTTGGCGAGGTCTGCTGCGCCGAAGATCCGGTGGAAGGAGCTGTGGCATTCGTCGTTGTGGCTGTACTGCTCGACGTATCGGGCAAGGTCGTGAGGTCTGTCGTCGTGTCCGTGGTGGGCGTTGTCTGTTCAGAGCCTCGCGTCCGGTGATGATCGCGGTGATGCGCGTAATCGTTCGCTGCGTGCCCACCAGCCGGTGTGCCTGATGGCCGCGATGGCTCGCCATGGGCGGGAGTGCCGATGGCGCCGCCGGAATGCGGCATGGCTTGAGGTGCGGCGTGCTCCATCGAGGCGTGCCCTCCGCCCGATCCACGTGCAAGGCCGGGGTTTGCAGGAAGCACGGTCGTGAGGACCATGGCCGATGCGGCCAGAAAACCCAGATGAGGAAGGCTGATCCTTGAGGCGATAGGCATGGGGAGCTCCTTTCCTGGCGCTTGAGGGATGATCCGAGCGCTGCGGGGCTGCTCCCACATGTAAGAGGCGAGGCAAGCTGCGCTTCAGGATCGATCCAGCTTCGATGCATATTCCGCGCCGGATATTCTGTGCCAGAGTGTCGCTGTCACACGGGCGGCATCAGGAGCCGTGCCGAGCCATCGCGCAGGCGGCGCCTCCGTGATCAGATGGAGGCGCCGGACGCTGGATCAGACGCAGCAGCTCGCCTCATTGCGTGTCGGTGGCAGGTCGATCATGGGATTGCGATCGAAGAAGCCCGACGGCATCAGCTTGAAGCCACAGGTCACCACCGGCTGTACTGGAAAGTCCTCCGGCCGCACCGGATGGTGGAGGCCGAAGACATGCCACACGACGATGTCGGTATTTTCGACCGGGCGATCGGCTTCGATCCATTGCGGCAGACCCAAGCCTCCCTCGGACTGATTGACGTACTCGCCGGCGGGGTAGCGCTCGTCTGAGGCGTGCGGCGTCACCCACAAGTGGTTCTGGATGAAGCCGCCTCTGAGACCCGACGGACTCGCGGGATCCGTAAATGCGGTCACCGGACTTGTTGCGTCGAGCTTGTAGGCGGTCGGCTTGCCGACGGCGTTGCGCACGCCGGGATTGATGATCTTCCAGTAGCGCATCGTCTCCGGATTGACGCGGCGGCAAGCGCCCTTTTCCGTCTTCAACGTTGTCTCTTCCTCGTAGAAGACGTTGCCGTGGGGATTGTCCGGCCCTGAGGGCGGCACGACAATGTTGTGCTCGACAACGGAGTTGTCCGAACCATCGACCTCCATGTCGAGCCGCGCACAGAAGAGGTGCTGGTGGATCTGGCCCATGACACCGGGCATGACCTCGTTTCCATAGCGGCTCGGTCGACCGGGTTCGCACGCGACGGTGTTGATGATGCCTGTCGCCTTCATCTCGAACTCGATGCCGCCGTGCTGGTAGAGATACCAATAGGACGCGTACTCGTAGTTCCCGACGGTCGAGATGGAGGAGATCACGAGCCGGCGCAGGCGACGCACCTCGGCGACATCCGTCCGCCAATCCCAGTGCTTCCAGCCGAGGCCCTGGTCCTCCTCGTGAATGCAGATCGCATTCTCGATTTTTACGGGCGTGCCGTCGATCCCGTTCACCCAGGCGTCCATGTAGTGAATGGCACCGAGACAATCGCAACCGAGGCGCAGCGAATTGGTGAGCTTGCCGAGACCGTACTCGCCGATGTCGAAAACGTTCTTGCGATAATGGGCGCGTTCGGGGCTGCCGTAGGGAACCACCATCTCGGCGAGAGAGGCGCGATGCACGATCGGGCGGCGAACACCATCCACCGTGTAGCCGATCTGATGCAGGATCAGTCCCTCACGATTGTTGAAGCCGACGCGAACGTCGAAGCCCATCCAGCTGATGTGACGGCCGTCGACCGTAAAGCTTGGCCCTTCCGCCTGAATGACATCGAGCGGTTTGCCGCCCGGCGCGAAACGCTCTTGGAAGCGGGCGTCGTATTGGTTTTCAGTCAGCGGCACCGGTAGCGGATTGGTCCCCGCAAAATGGTCGTCGACGCGCAGCACCGTCATGGAATCGATGTCCACGACCGCATTCAGACCTTCTATGGGGTGAGCGTAGTAGTTGCCGTCCGTGCGTGTGCGAAGCCAGGCAAAGGTATGGGAGATGCGGCGGCCTTCCTCGCCCGCTATGCCGAACGAGCCCGCAGACCATGGATCGACGCAGACCATTTCAATGTTCTCGATCCCGCGTCGACGGCAACCGGCGATGAAATCCGGGTGTGCCTTCACAGCGCTTTCGACCCCGAGGAACTCCTCGAGCATGATCATCGGGCGTGCCGTTGGAAGGTGCCGCGAGGAGAGCACGCGTCCTTCACCAAGCGAAAGAATGCCCTCCGTGACGCCAATGCGACCGGCCGGGTAGATCGAGAAGCGAACCTTTCGATCCCACGCATGTCCCGGTTTCCACGCGCGCAGCGTCGCCTTCTCGGGCTCTTCGATCTCCAGTCGCTCGAAACGGATCAGTTCTTCCTTTCCGAACGCGGCGGCCACAATCTGCGCCGCCCGCGCCATTTCATCGCCGTCGAGAGGATCGAGGGGATGGCGTCCGCCAGATGTCTGGGCATGCGCAGAGCAACAAGAGGTTGCCGTTGTGCCCGTACGGACATCAAGCTTTTCATGCGTTGTCATGTCACTCTCCGATGTTCGCACGCAGCCCGGTTCACGGCTGCCACTTCTCTCCGCCGCGGAACGGCCGCATATCCGGATAGCCCGAGACGGCCCACGCGCCATCCACCAGCAGGCTCGCGCCCGACACGTAGCTGGCATCTGGGCTCGCCAGGAACAGCGCCGGCCCCGCAATTTCCTCGGGCTGCGCCGGCCGCCCCATTGGGATGCGCGACTTGAAGGCCGCGAGGCGCTCCGGCTGTTGGAAGTGCGGCCGCGTCAGGGGCGTCTCGACGAGGCCCGGCAGTACCGCATTGACCCGCACGTTTCGGTCCGACCACTCCAGCGCCGCATTGCGGGTCAGCATTTCGACGCCGGCCTTCGCCGTCGCATAGGCCGAGCCGGCGAACATCGGCACGTGCGCATTGAGCGAGGCGATGTTGACGATCGCGCCGCCGCCCTGGCGCAGCATCTGCCGGCCCTGGTGCTTGAGGCCGAGGAACACGCCTTTGAGGCAAAGATCGACGACGAAGCTCCAGTCGGCTTCGCTCTGGTCGACGATGTAGCCGGCCCGGTTACCGCCTGCGACATTGAACGCCATGTCGAGCCGCCCGCCCCGCTCGACGGCGAGCGCAACCAGCGCTTCCGCATCCGCCTCCTTCGTCACATCGCCGGCGAGAGGCGCAAAGCGGGGCCCGAGGTCCTTGGAGATGTGCTCGAGCAGATCGCCGTTGATATCGCTTCCCGCAACGCGGCCGCCCTCCCTCAGGATCTGTTGAGTGATGGCAAGCCCGATGCCTGATGCCGCCCCCGTGACGAGCGCACTCTTCTCCGCGAACCTGCCGCTCAATGCTCTCTCTCCTCGATGCATGTCTCTGCCGCCAGCAGACCACCGACTAGGCCGCGCGCCAAGCATATTCGCACCGCGCTTCATTATCCGCTCGACGATACGACGAGCCGAATGGCTTGAGCGACGACGGATGCGCTAGGATGATAGTGGGTGGAGGCAGGCGAACAAGCGCGTTGGGCCGGAGGGCGTAAGCGCCGGCTCGCTTTTGCGGCAGTCATCCTGGGCCCGAACACAGCGTCCCGCGAAGCGGCAGCCCGGTGGCAGGTCGATCGGGCTCGGCACTTCGCCCGGCAGCGGATCCGATATCGGGGCGAAGAAGCGTGGCGAGGCATTCAGCAGCGCGCGCGTATAGGGATGGGCCGGCGTCTTCAGCACCTCACGCGTCAGGCCAGCTTCGACGACCCTTCCGAGATACATGACGGCAATCCGATCACACAGATAGGCCGCAACGCCGAGGTCGTGCGTAATGAAGAGAAGGCTCAACCCAATCTCGCGCTGGAGATCGCGCAGGAGCTTCAGTATCTGCGCCTGTGTAGAGACATCGAGACCGGACACGGCTTCGTCCGCGACGAGGACGGAAGGCTCCGATGCGAGCGCGCGGGCAATGGCGACGCGACGAAGCTGTCCGCCGGAGAGTGCGCTCACGTAGCGCGACATCATGTTCGGTGAGAGCCCAACGCGCGTCATCAATGCCGCGACACGGTCGCTGCGTTCCGACGCGGCGCAAAGCTTGTGGTGATCGAGCGGTTCGGCGATGAGATCGAGCACGGACATACGCGGATTGAGCGATCCGCGCGCATCCTGGTAGATCATCGCGACTTCGCGGCAGAACCGGTCGCGGTCGCCGCCTTCAAGGCTGGCGATGTCCTTCTCGCGAAAGAGCGCGCGCCCGTCCGTCGGTTGCGTGAGGCCGAGGAGCACGCGCAGCAACGTGGTCTTTCCGGAGCCGCTCTCGCCGACAATGGCGAGGCTTTCGCCGGGTGCGAGCGACAATCGAACGCCGTCGAGGGCGCGCAGTTTTCGCTTGGCGCGGCTGAAGAGCGAGCCGCCCTTGGCGTCGACGTCGTAGGCCTTCTGCACGTCGAGAAGCCGGAAAATGGGCGCAGCGTTCATGGGAGAGGATTCCAGCATGCGAGCTTGCGTCCGCGCGTCTCGACGAGCGGCGGCTTGATGGACGCACATTTATCCAGGGCGCGCGGGCAGCGATCGGCGAATCGGCACCCCGGTTTCTTGGAAGCGAAGGACGGCGCGCCGGTCGGCAGGGGTTCGAGTTCCTCGGTGTCGAATTCGAGAACGCAGCCCTTGAGCGCCTGGGTGTAGGGATGCATCGGCGCTTCGAGGACGACGCGGCTCGGGCCTGTCTCCATGACCTGCCCGCCGTAGAGAACGACGACGTCGTCGCAGCACTGACTGGCGAGAGCGAGATCGTGCAGGACGAAGATGCAGCTCGCGCTGCGGCGTCGCGTTTCCTCGAGGATCAGGCGGATGATCTGCGCCTGGATGGTGACGTCGAGCGCACTCGTCGGCTCATCCGCGAGCAAAAGATCGGGGTTCGACGAGAGCGCAATGGCAATCATCACGCGCTGCTGCATGCCGCCCGACAGCTGGTGCGGATAGGCGCTGAGGCGCGATGGCGCGTCATTGAGCCCGACGCTTTCCAGGAGCTCGATCGCGCGCAGGCGGGCGGCGGAGCGCGAGAGGCCGAGAACACGCCGCAGCGGCGTCATGATCTGCCGGCCAATCGTAAAGCATGGATTGAGCGCCGCCGAGGCATCCTGGAAAATCATCGCCACGCGGCGCCCGCGCAGCTTCAGCCAGGCCTCTTCGGGCGCATCGACGACATCGCCCGCGCCGTCGAGGGCTATCGTGCCGCTCAGGCCGACCTCCGGCTTGCGCAGGAGACCGATCAGCGCGAGAGCGATGGTGGACTTGCCCGCACCGGACTCTCCGAGCAGGCCGAGTGTCGCGCCGTGCCGAAGCGTGAAGGCGACCTCGTCGAGGATAAGGCTCTCTCCCCGCGTCAGCGAGAGCCCGTCCACCTTGAGCAAAGGCTCTTCCGCGGCGACTGGCTCGTTTCGGCCTCCGAGCGCCGCCGGCAGCGCGGCGGTGCGAGCCGCAGCAATATTCATATGCTTCAACCCTGCTTCCTCAGCTTGGGATCGAAATGCTCGCGCACGCCGTCACCAACGATGCTGAGTGCGATGAGAAGGATCGCGAGCGCTGTGCCGGGCACGCCGGCAATCCAGGGGGCAAAGCTCACGAAGCTGCGGCCCTCGGCAATCATGAGCCCCCAGTCCGGCGTGGGCGGCGCAACGCCGATGCCGAGGAAGGACAGGCCCGACGACACGAGCACCGCATAGCTGACGCGGATCGTCGCCTGAACAGCGAGCGGGAAGATCACATTGGGCAGGATGTGCCGCCAGATGATTGCGAGGCGCTTGACGCCCATGAGCCCCGCGGCCTCGACGAAGGCTTGCGCCTTCACCTGCAGCACGTCCGCGCGCACGGTTCGCGAGAACGGACCGATCAGCGCGACGCCGACCGCCAGAATGACCTTGTCGACGCCCTGTCCGAGTATGGAAATGAACGCGATCGCCATGATCAGCGATGGCAGCGCCAGCAGCGCATCTATGAAGCGCATGAGCGCCCACTCCGTGACGCCGCCTGAGAGTCCGGCCGCGACGCCGACGATGAGGCCGCCGAGCGCGCCGATGATCACGGCGCCGAAGCCGATCGCCAACGCGTATCGTGCGCCATAGATCGTGCGGGCCAGAAGATCGCGGCCGAAGCTGTCGGTGCCGAGGATGTGGTTCTCGGTGAGCGGTGGCGTCATGAAGGCGGCCATATCCTGGTCGAGCGGGGAATGCGGCACCACGAACGGCGCGAACGTGGCCGAGAGAATGAAGAGCGCGACCACGATGGAGGCGACGGCGAAGTATATGTTGGAGCGCGTGAGCGCACGCAGATCCTCGAAGCGGGATGGGCGCCGGGCTGCAACGCGCGTGTCCGCCGGAATATCAACCATCAGCGAGGCCTCAGGCGTGGATCGAGATAGGGATAGGCAAGATCAACGATGAGGTTCGTCGTGATGAAGAGGCAGGCGGTGATCATGACGCCGGCCTGGACGATCCCGTACTCGCGATTGAGGACCGCATTGGTGATCATCTGCCCGACGCCCGGAAGCGAGAACACCGTTTCAGTCAGCACCGCGCCCTGGAGCAGCGCGCCAAGTTGCAGCCCGAGAATGGTCACGAGCGGCATGAGGATGTTGCGCAGACCATGGATCCAGACGACGCGCCAGTTCGGCTCGCCGCGGGCACGCGCCGCCGCGATATACGGTTGCTCGAGCACCTCGATGAGATTGGCGCGCGTCATGCGCACGATCATGGCGAGGAAGTAGATCGAAAGCGTGATGGCTGGTAGGGTCATGTGGCTGACACCCGCCCAGAAATCCTCCCAGGGTGCAACGAACCCCATGGTCGGAAAGAGGCCGAGCTGCACACCGAACAGCCAGATGAGGAGGATGCCGAGATAGAAGCTCGGAAATGACGTCCCGGTGAGCGTGAACACCGATGTCGCGGCATCCCAGAACGAACCACGGCGCGTCGCGGCGAGCACGCCGAGCGGCACGCCTATCAGGACCGAGAGGATGAGCGCCGACGCCGCAAGCGTCAGCGTCACGGGGAGCGCCTCGACAACGGCAAACTGGAAGATCGGGGCTTTGGATACATAGGAGATGCCCCAATCTCCAGTAACGAAGCTGCCAAGCCAGCGAAGGTACTGCTCGACCATGGGCCGGTCGAGCCCGAGCTGCTGCATCAGCGCTGTGTATGTCTCCGGCGAGTACTCCGTGCCGAGCATGATCTGGATCGGATCGCCCGGTGCCAGCTTCAGGAGCGTGAAGCTGACCGCCGAGACGATCAGCATGACCATGAGGGTCTGGAGTATCTTGCCGGCGGCAAACAGCAGCATCAGCCGAGGCTCACCGTATGCAGGTTGAGGCTGTCGACCGGAATGTACTTGAAGCCCTTCACTTTCTGCGAGAAGACCTTGAACACCGGCATGTGCGAGATGATCGCGATGGGTGCCTCGTCCATGAGGATGTCGCAGGCCTCGGTATAGAAGGTCTTGCGCTTCTCGACGTCGAGCGTGTCCTGCGCGGCGAGCACGAGTTCGTCGAACCGCTTGTTCGACCAGCCAGGGTAGTTCCAGGCTGCGCCGGTGCTGAATTCGGGCGTGATCGTCTCGTCGGGATCGAGGTCGGCCCACCAGTTGAAGTCGAAGAGATCCCAATCGCCGGCGTTGCGCTTCTGAATCCAGGCAGCGCGCTCGACGACCTCGATCTTCGGCTTGATGTCGATCGCTGCGAGCATCGGCAGCACGCTCTGCATGAGGCGGGTGCCGTAAATGCCCTGCTCGGTCGCGAGGAAAACCGGCTCGACAGTGCCTTTCACCTTCGATTTGGCGCGGAACTCCTTGGCCTTGGCCATGTCGAAGAACTGTCCACGGCCGGACTTCGCGACATCGGGGTCATAGAAGTCGCTCATGGGCGGCGAGATCGGCGTGTAGGCCTGAATGGCATGGCCGAAGAACGCCTGCTTGATCACGACCTCGCGGTTGAGGGCGAACGCGACTGCGCGGCGCAGGTCCATGTCATCGAACGGCGCACGCTTGCAGTTCATGCCGACGTAGACGTAGTTGCCTTCGATCTCGCCGTAGACTTGCAGATTCTTCTGCGCCTGGATCTGGTTCACGAACTGGACGGGAATCTCGCTCATGCCGTCGATCTGGCCGGAGAGCATGGCGGCAATGGCCGCTGAAGCCTCCTTCATGATGATGAACGTCGCTCGGTCGAGCTTGGGCAGGCCCTTCTCGAAGTAGTCGGGGTTCTTCTCGACGACGATCGAGTCGTTCTCGCGCCAGCTCACGAACTTGAAGGGGCCGGTGCCGACCGGATTGCGACCGAATTTGTCGCCGTACTTCTCGACCGCCGCCTTCGATACGATCGTGCCCGCGCGGCCGGTGCTGCCTGTCAGTGCCACTGGGAGGAAAGCGTACGGCTTGTTGAACGTCAGCCGCACTGTGAGCGGATCGAGAACCTCGACTTTGTTCAGCTCTTTGTACTTCCAGGCGTGCGGCGATTTCGGTGTGCCCTTCCACACGCGCTCGACGCTCCATTTGACGGCTTCGGCATCGCAGGGTGTGCCGTCATGGAACTTCACGCCCGGATGGAGCTTGAAGGTGTGGACTTTGTCGTCATTGATCTCCCACGTCTGCGCGAGATCGGGCACGAACGAGACGCGCTTGCCATCGTACTCGACCTTCAGCAGGCCGTTGTAGATGTTGTTGTGGATCTTCACCGCGCCGAGAAAGCCGGTGAAATGCGGATCAAGCGTATCGACATGATCGATCCACGCCAGGCGGATGTGACCACCATTGGCATGTGCCGGACGCGAACCGAGACCCGTGGAAAGAACGGCTGCACCGGCGCCAAGGCCGCCCAACATCTGGCGGCGATTGATCTGGCCGAGAACGCGCTCTTCCAGAATGCTCTTGTGATCGACCATCTGCTCACTTTTCTCCGTTGATGCGGCCCATGGGAACATGCGCATAGGGATTTCGGCCGCTCGAACGCGCCCAGTGCATCAGAGCGTGCAGGCTCAGAAGCGTGGAGACCGTTCCGAAATCGGATGGAGAAGAGCAATTAGTGTGCCAAGGCGGGATTGCTTGTTTCCTGGCGGCACACAAGCGCCCGCACGTATTCAGAAAGACGGTCGCGCAGCAAAACCGAGCAACCTGCCAGGATGCGCTGCTAATATATTCAGCGCGAGCCTTTCATCAGGGCGACAGCGCGTCGATGATCCGGCAATTGGCGACGGTGCCGTGGCGGCACTGCGTGATCATGTTGTTGAGTTCACGCCGCAGCGCGCGGAGGTCGGCGATCTTGCGATCGACTTCGGTGAGATGCGTCTGTGCAATGACGTCGACGGCTTCGCACGGCCGCTCGCGGTCGTCTGAAAGATCGAGCAGTGCACGGACCTGCTCGAGTGAGAAGCCGAGATCGCGAGAGCGCCGAATAAAGCTCAGACGGTTCAGATGCTCTGCGCCATAGGCTCTGTAGTTGCCGGCCGTTCGCTCCGGCTTGGCGAGCAGGCCGATACGCTCGTAGTAGCGGATTGTCTCGACCTTCGTGCCAGTGAGCCTTCCGAGTTCGCCGATTGCAAGATGCCCGTCCGTCATGGCCCTTGACCCTGTAGTTGCTACAGGGTGCATATAGGGTGTCACGTCGCATTCGTCGAGGTGACAAGATGGTGACTGCCAGCAGTTTCAAGATTCGTGTCGAGGGCATGGATTGCCCGGCCTGTGCGCTCAAGATCGAGACCGCAATGAGCCGGCTTCCGGGTGTCTCGGATATCAATGTCAGTTACACATCCGGCACGCTCGCGCTTCAGCTCGACAAGGATCGCACCTCACCCCGCGCTATCGAGGAGAAGGTGCGCGCGCTCGGCTACGCGCCGGTTGCCGAAGAAACGTCCAATACCAAAATGCCGCGGCGGCTGGCGCGGCCGTGGTGGCAGGAGGCCAAGGGGCAGCTCGTGCTGGCGACGGGTGCGCTGTTTGTCCTGGCTTTCGTGCTCGCGTTGTTTTTGCCCGACTGGCAGCGGTGGTTCTATTCGGCCGCAGCGCTGATCAGCGTGATCCCCTTCGCTCGGCGCGCGCTTGCTGGCGCTCTCTCGGGATCGCCCTTCACGATCGAAAGCCTCATGACGATTGCTGCGCTTGGCGCCGTGGCGATCGGCGAGGCCGAAGAGGCGGCTATCGTCATTTTCCTGTTCGCAGTGGGCGAGCTGCTTGAGACCGTCGCTGCGGGTCGCGCTCGTGCGGGCATAGAGGCACTGATCGAACTCGTGCCGCGAACAGCGCGACGGCAGCGTGGAGGTCGGGACGATATCGAGGAGGTGGCCGCGGCAGATCTCGCCGTGGGCGATGTCGTCGTGATCCGTCCGGGGGACCGCATTCCGTCGGATGGCAAGGTCATCGACGGCGCCTCCGAGGTGGACGAAGCGCCTATCACGGGAGAGTCGGTGCCCGTCGCCAAGGAGCGCGGTGCCAAGGTGTATGCCGGCAGCATCAATGCCCATGGTGAGCTGCGCGTCGAAGTCACGCACGCGGCAGCCGACAATACGATCGCGCGCATCATCCATCTCGTGGAGGAAGCGCAGGAGGCGAAGGCGCCGACGGCGCGGATGATCGACCGCTTCAGCCGGTGGTACACGCCCGCTGCCATGCTTGTGGCTCTCCTGGTCGTCGTTGTGCCACCACTCGCGTTCGGCGGCGATTGGATGACGTGGATCCATCGCGGTCTCGCCACATTGCTGATCGCGTGCCCGTGCGCATTGGTGATTTCGACACCGGCAGCTATCGCTTCGGGCCTTGCCACGGGTGCCCGAATGGGTTTGCTGATCAAGGGCGGCGCAGCGCTTGAGATGCTCGGCAATATCCAGACGGTTGCATTCGATAAGACCGGTACGCTGACGCGTGGGCGCCCGCAGGTGACGGATGTCGTCGCAGTGGGCGTGGACGAGAACGCCGTCCTTGCAAAGGCTGCGGCCGTCGAGCGCAACACGAGCCATCCCTTGGGACTGGCGATCGTGGAGGCCGCGCAAGCACGGAGCCTCAAACTGCCATCCACGTTCGGCGGCGCCACGGCAGTGCCGGGCAAGGCTGTGACTGCACGATTGAAGAGTGGCTTCGCCTCGGTCGGTTCACCTCGCTACGCAGCCGAGCAGACGACAATCGCGCCACAACTCGCTGAGAGGATCGCGGTGCTCGAAGCTGAGGGAAAGACGGTCGTCGTTCTTCTATCCGGCAAGTCCATAGACGGGTTGATCGCGTTGCGCGACGAGTCGCGAGAGGATGCGGCAGAGGGCGTAAAGCGCCTTGCCGATCGTGGCATACGGGCTGTGATGCTGACGGGCGACAATGCGCGCACGGCCGGCGCGATTGCCGCCCAGCTCGGCATCGAGGCGCGTGCGGAACTGCTGCCGGATGCGAAGTTCGAAGAGATCGGCAAGCTGAAGGATCTGGGGCCCATCGCGATGGTTGGTGATGGCATCAATGATGCTCCAGCCCTCGCAGCGGCATCGGTCGGCGTCGCCATGGGCGGCGGCACAGATGTCGCGCTCGAGACGGCCGATGCTGCGCTGCTCAAGAATCGCGTGACGGGGGTTGCGGAGCTGATCGCGCTATCCCAGGCGACGCTCGCCAACATCTGGCAGAATATTGCCATCGCGCTGGGACTGAAGGCCGTGTTTCTCGTGACCACGCTTTTTGGTGTAACCACGCTTTGGATGGCGATCCTCGCCGATACCGGCGCGACGGTACTCGTGACCGCCAATGCTCTGCGACTGCTTACCGTGCGGTCATTCCGCTAGCAGCGAGTAGGCGACCGACCCTGCATCATTGTTGCCCGGCGAGCGGCGCATTCGCGAGGTGAATGCGCCGCCGCGGTGACCGCATACCAACAATCTGCCGGAGGAGCCAGAATCTACACATCTTCGATCCGACACCTTGACTCGGTCGATCGACCGAACTAACGTTCAGTCAACAGGAGACGCTCATCGCATGTCGCGCGCGCTATCGAAGAAGCCGGATACCAGCGTTGTCCTGCTGGAGGCTGCCAAGAAGGTGCTGCGCCAGAAAGGCTATGCGGGACTATCGACGCGGGACGTCGCCATGGCTGCCGGAGTTCCGCTGAGCCAGATTCACTATCACTTCGGTTCCAAGCAGGGTCTCGTGCTGGCGCTGTTCGAGTACCTGAACACGCAGCTTCTCGAACGCCAGAACGCACTTTTCGGTGATCCGACGCTCAAGCTCTCGGAGCAGTGGGACAAGGCGTGCGACTATCTCGATGACGATATCGGCTCGGGCTACGTGCGCGTTCTGCAGGAGCTGAACGCGGCGAGCTGGTCCGATCCAGAGGTCGCGAAAGTCGTCCGAACCGGCCTCAAGGGGTGGCTGGACCTTATTGCCGATCTGGCTCGCAGGGCCGAGCGGGAGCTTGGTGGATTCGGGCCTTTCTCGCCGGAGGAGATCGGTGCGCTCGTCGGTGGCGTCTTCATCGGAGCGGAAGTTCACTACCTCCTCGGCCTCGAGAGGAGGGGCATTCCCGTGCGCCAATCATTGCGGCGCGTCGGTGACCTCATTCGCATTGCAGAGGGCAGTTCATCGAAGAAGTGACATGAGGTGGTGACATGCGTGCCAGGCTGCCGAACCACGAGGGGTATGTCGAACGCGATGGCGTGAAGATCCACTACGAAGTGTACGGCGACGGCGCGGAGACAATGGTCTTTCCGCCGCCGTGGAGCATCGTTCATGCTCGCGTGTACAAGGCGCAGATTCCCTATTTCAGCGAGCGCTTCCGTTGCGTGACATATGATCCGCGCGGCAATGGCAAGTCCGATCGCCCCGATGATGTTGCTGCTTACGCGCTCGAAAACTACGTCAGTGATGTCCTTTCCGTCATGAACGCGACGGGCACGGAGAAGGCCATACTCGTCGGACTTTCCTTTGCCGGAATGCTGACGGCGATTGTGGCGGCACACCATCCGGAGCGCGTCAAGGCCGCTATTCTTGTCGGCACATCGGCGACGGTCGGTGTCGGCTATCCATATATGACGCCGCAGCACTTCCTGACGCAGCAGGAACGCTACGAGGGCTGGAACAAATACAATCGTGAGTACTGGCTTTCGAACTATCCGGACTTTGCAGAGCATTTCATCAGTCAGATCTGCTCTGAACCGCATTCGACCAAACAGATTGAGGATGGGCTTGAGTGGGCCGCGGAAACATCCGGCGCGACACTAGCGAAGAGCGTGGAGGCGCGCGCCATTCCGCCTTCATTCGACGTTGGCGAAGACATGTATCGTCGTATCCGATGCCCGACGCTTGTTATTCATGGTGATCGTGACCAGATCCAGCCGCACGCTCGCGCACTGCATATCGCTGGGCTGATCGGCGCCGAGACAGCGATCTTTACTGGTGGTGGTCATAATCTGCTCGCGCGCTATCCCGCCAAGTGCAACGAACTGATCAACGACTTTCTCGATCGCAAGCTCGCCATTCCCGCGCCGGGCCGGAAAGCGGCTACGCGCACGTCGCGATCGAAGCGAGCGCTCTATCTCTCGTCGCCCATCGGGCTCGGTCATGGGCGCCGCGACATTGCCATCACGCAGGAGCTGCGCAAGATTCATCCGGATCTGCAGGTCGACTGGCTGGCGCAGGATCCGGTGACGCGCCTGCTCGATGCGCATGGCGAGCGCATCCACCCTCTCAGCGCGCGACTGGCGAGCGAGACGAAGCACATCGAACTCGAATCCGGTGAGCATGATCTCAATGCATTTGAGGCCATACGCCGGATGGATGAGGTGCTGATCGCCAATTTCATGGTCTTCCAGGATGCGGTGCACGAGGGCGAGTACGATCTCGTGATCGCCGATGAAGCCTGGGACATCGATCACTTCTGGCATGAGCATCCCGAACTGAAGAAGGCCAAGCTCGCCTGGCTCACGGACTTCGTCGGCTATGTGCCGATGCCGGGGAACGGCGCGCGAGAAGCGCTTCTTGCGACGGACTACAACGCTGAGATGATCGAGCACGTCGAGCGCCATCCGGGTGTACGCGATCGCGCGATTTTTGTTGGCGAGCCCGGGGACATTGTGCCGCTGTCCTTCGGCAGCGATCTACCCACGATGCGTGAGTGGGTGCCAAAGCACTTCGACTTTGCGGGTTATGTCATCGGCGAGCATCCGCAAGCCTTTGGCCCGCGCGCGGAGCTGCGCCGGAAGCTCGGCTACCGGCCGGATGAGCGTGTCTGCATCGTGACGGTCGGTGGATCGGGTGTCGGCACGCACCTGATCAGACGGATACTGCAGAGCTATCCGATGGCGCGAGCCAGGATGCCCGATCTGCGGATGATTCTCGTCGCGGGGCCACGCATCGATCCCGCATCTCTGAGTGCACCGGCTGGCGTCGAGGTCCGTGCGTTCGTGCCGAACCTCGATCGCCATCTCGCAGCGTGCGATCTCGCGCTCGTACAGGGAGGCCTCACGACCTGCATGGAGCTGACGGCTGCTGGAACGCCGTTCCTCTACTTCCCGCTCCGCAATCATTTCGAGCAGAACTTCCACGTCGCCCACCGCCTCGATCGCTACGGCGCGGGGCGGCGCATGGATTACGCAACCTCGACCCCGGACATGATCGCCAGCGCCATGGTCGAGGCACTCAAGTCTCCGACGCGTTTCAAACCTGTCGAAGCCGGCGGCGCCGCGCGAGCCGCACGAATGCTGGCGGAGTTGATCTGAGATCCGAAACTCGTCCCAGGAGTACGCGTCATGTCACAGGTAAGAACCGCTGTTGATGAGAACAAGCTCAATGCATTCATCGGTCAGATGCTCTCCGACCTCGGCGGCGCGTCCAGCGTTGCAATGGTCCGCATGGGCGATGCGCTCGGCTTCTACAAGACGCTCGCGGCAAAAGGCCCGCTGACATCGGCTGAGCTTGCGGCGGCTGCAAAAGCAGATGAGCGCTACGTGCGCGAGTGGCTGTCCAATCAGGCAGCCTCGAACTACCTCGCCTATGATGCAGCGTCGGCGCGCTTCTCGTTGCCGCCGGAGCAGGCCATGATATTCGCCAATGAGGAAAGCCCGGTCTATATGATGGGAGCCTTCGATTTGATGGCCGCTCTGCAGGAGAACCAGTCGAAGGTGCAGGCCGCATTCAAATCCGGTGGCGGTGTTGCATGGGGAGAGCAGGCCGGCTGCATGTTCTGCGCGGTCGCGCGTTTCTTCCGGCCCGGGTGCCTCAACAATCTCGTCTCTTCGTGGCTTCCTGCCCTCGAAGGCGTGGCGGCGAAACTCGAGCGCGGAGCGAAAGTCGCGGACATCGGCTGCGGACATGGCTGGTCGACGGTGCTCATGGCCAAGGCATTCCCGAAGTCGCAGTTCATCGGGTTCGATTTTCACCCCGGATCGATTGAGGACGCGCAAGCACACGCGAAATCGCACGGCGTCTCTGCCAATGCACGGTTCGAGGTCGGGCTGGCCAAGGACTATCCGGGCAAGGACTTCGACTTGGTGACATGCTTCGATTGCCTCCATGACATGGGCGATCCCACAGGCGCGGTGAAGCACATTCGCCAGTCGTTGAAGCCCGATGGGACATGGATGATCGTCGAACCGATGGCCGGCAACAGCCTTAATGAAAACCTCAATCCGGTCGGTCGTCTGTACTATGCAGCTTCGACGATGATCTGCGTTCCCGCCTCGTTATCGCAGGAGGTCGGGTCAGCGCTCGGTGCGCAGGCAGGCGAGGCGAAGTTGAAAGAAGTGATCACGGCAGGCGGTTTCACGAGTGTTCGCCGCGCGACTGAAACGCCATTCAACATGATTCTCGAGGCGCGGCCCTAGGTGCGAGCCGTCGCCGGCCTTGATCAATTGGCTTTTGCAATCGCAGCATTGGATGCGCCACCTTGATGGGGGTGGCGCACTGCAGTCTTCTCCTTGGAAAGCAAATTAGAATATTTGCAAGGAGGTGGCTGACCCATGAACATTGAAGTCTCTCGCCGAAGGTTCATGCAGCTGGCTGGTGCCGGCGCAGCAGGAACCGCTATCGGCGCGCTCGGCTTTGGAGAGGCGGAGGCGCAAGTCTCGGCGCTCGTCAAGCCATTCAGGCTTGTCCAGACCAAGGAAGCGCGCACGACGTGCCCCTATTGCGCCGTGAGCTGCGGAATGCTCGCCTATGCGGCCCCGAACAAGGCCAGCAAGGGCAAATTGGAAGTCGTTCACATCGAGGGAGATGCCGACCATCCGGTTAATCGCGGAACGCTGTGCCCGAAGGGCGCCGCCGCGATCGATTACATTCATTCCGCGACTCGCGTGAAGACGCCCATGTATCGCAAGCCCGGCACGGCCAAGTTCGAGCCCGTGACCTGGGATTTCGCGATGGAGCGCATCGCGAAGCTCATGAAGGAAGACCGCGACGCGAACTTCGTCGAGAAGAACGCGGCGGGCGTGACGGTCAACCGCTGGACAACGACGGGTTTCCTTTCCGGCAGCTCGGTCACCAACGAGACCGGCTGGGTGACGTACAAGGTCGCGCGTGGTCTCGGTCTTCTCCAGATTGAAAATCAGGCGAGGATCTGACACGGACCGACGGTGTCCAGTCTGGGCCCGACATTCGGTCGCGGTGCGATGACCAACAGTTGGACGGATATCCGTAATACGGATCTCGTCCTCGTTATGGGCGGCAATGCCGCCGAAGCTCACCCGTGCGGATTCAAGTGGGTCACCGAGGCGAAAGCCGAGCGTGGCGCCAAGCTCATGGTGGTCGATCCGCGCTTCACGCGGTCGGCGGCTGTTGCCGATCACTATGCGCCTCTGCGTCCAGGATCCGACGTTGCGTTTCTTTCAGGTATCGTCAACTACCTCCTCAGCAACGACAAGATCCACAAGGAGTACGTCCGCCACTACACGAACGCTGCCTATCTGGTGAAGGAAGGTTACGCCTTCAATGAAGGCTTCTTCTCCGGGTACGACGAGTCCAAGGCGACGTACGATCGCAGCTCGTGGGAATACGAGATCGGTCCGGACGGCTATGCCGTGCGTGACATGACGCTCGAGCACCCGCGCTCTGTGTTCCAGCTCATGAAGAAGCATTTCGCGGTCTATACGCCCGAGATGGTCAATCGCGTGAGCGGGACGCCGCAGGACAAGTTCCTGAAGGTAGCCGAGTGGATCGCCTCGACCGCCAATGGCGAGCGGGCGATGACGATCATGTACGCGCTCGGATGGACGCAGCACTCGCATGGTGCTCAGAACATCCGTACTGCGGCGATGATCCAGCTTCTCTGCGGCAACATCGGCGTTCCTGGCGGCGGTGTGAACGCTCTTCGCGGGCACTCCAACGTGCAGGGCATCACCGATGTCGGTACGCTCACGGCAGCCATTCCCGGCTACCTTGCGTTGCCGACCGAGCAGGAGCCGACGCTCGAATCGCATTTGAGCAAGCGGACGTTCAAGCCGCTCCAGGCCAACCAGACGAGCTACTGGCAGAACTACCGGAAGTTCTATGTGAGCTTCCTGAAGTCGTACTTCGGCGCGAAGGCAACGCCGGAGAACAACTTCGGCTACGACTGGCTGCCGAAGCTCGATGTGGCCTACGACTGCCTCAGGATGTTCGATCTGATCAACCAGGGCAAGACGAACGGACTGATCTGCCAGGGCTTCAACCCGCTCATGGCCATCGCGGACTCCAACAAGAGCGCCGCTGGCCTGGCGAAGCTGAAGTTCCTCGTCAGCATCGATCCGATCGAGACCGATACGGCACGGTTCTGGGAGAATCACGGCGAGTTCAACAACGTCGATCCCGCCAAGATTCAAACGGAAGTGTTCATGCTGCCGGTTACCTCGTTCGCCGAGGAAGCGGGGAGCCTGACCAACTCGAGCCGCTGCATCTCGTGGAAATGGCAGGCGGCAGATCCCTATCATGACTCACGCACCGACGTGGTCATCCTGGCGGATCTGTTCAATCGCATTCGCAAGCTCTACGAGACCCAGGGTGGCAAGGGTGCGGAGCCGCTGCTCGCCGTCGACTGGTCGTACAAGGATCCGGCGGAGCCGAGCGCAGACGAGCTTTTGAAGGAGCTCAACGGCAAAGCGCTGGTGGATCTGAAGGACGCTAGTGGCAAGGTCACGCGTCAGGCCGGCTCGCAGCTCGCGAGCTTCGGTGAGATGCGCGACGACGGTTCGACCGACGGTGCCATGTGGATCTACACAGGCGTCTACGGTCCTGCGGGCAATCTCTCGCAGCGTCGTGACAACGCCGATCCCTCGGGGCTCGGTGTGTACGGCAACTGGGGCTTCTCGTGGCCTGCCAATCGCCGCATCCAGTACAATCGCGCCTCGGCCGACCCGGAAGGCAAGCCCTGGAGCGAGCGTAAGAAGTACATGTTCTGGAACGGCGAGCGCTGGACCGGACCGGATGTGCCGGATTACGTGCCGACCATCCCGCCCTCTCAGGCCACCGGTCCCTTCATCATGAACCCCGAAGGCGTGTCCCGTCTCTGGGTGCGCGGGTTGATGGCGGATGGACCGTTCCCTGTCCACTACGAGCCGTTCGAGTCGCCGGTGACGAACCCGGTCTTCCCGAAGCTGAAAGGCAATCCGGCAGCGCGCGTGTTCGAGCGTGACCGGCCGTCATTCGGCACATCGAAGGAGTTCCCGATCGTCGCTACCACCTATCGCCTCGTCGAGCATTTCCATTACTGGACGAAGGGCGTGCACATGAATGCTGTCGTGCAGCCCGAGTTCTTCGTGGAGATGTCCGAACAGCTTGCGGCCGAGAAGGGCATCAAGCATGGCGGCTGGGTGCGTGTGTGGTCCAAGCGTGGACAGGTCAAGGGCAAGGCCGTCGTGACGAAGCGGCTGAAGCCACTGACGATCGACGGCAAGACCGTGCACACCGTCGGACTGCCGCTCAACTTCGGCTTCATCGGCGTGGCCCGCAAGGCCAATCCGATCAACGGGCTGACGCCGCCGGTCGGCGACGCCAACTCGCAGACGCCGGAGTACAAGGCATTTCTCGTCAACGTCGAGCCCATCGTCGGGCCGGTGGCATAGGGGAGAGCAGATAGATGTTTCCAGCAATCCCCAACCCCACCACGGAGAAGTCCTCAGCCAAGTTCGGCGAGAAGGACATGATCCGCCGCTCGGCTTCCACGATCACGCCGCCCGCAAAGCGGCAGACCGAGGTGGCCAAGCTGATCGACGTGTCGAAGTGCATCGGCTGCAAGGCATGCCAGACGGCGTGCCTCGAATGGAACCAGCTGACGGAGGAGGTCGGCGTCAATGTGGGTGTCTATGACAACCCGCATGACCTGACGGCCAACAGCTGGACGCTGATGCGCTACACCGAGTACGAGAATCCGGAGAGCGGCAATCTCGATTGGCTGATCCGCAAGGACGGCTGCATGCATTGCGAGGATCCGGGCTGTCTCAAAGCGTGCCCCTCACCGGGTGCGATCGTGCAGTACTCCAATGGCATCGTCGATTTTATCAAGGAGAACTGCATCGGCTGCGGGTATTGCGTGAAGGGCTGTCCCTTCAACATCCCGCGCATCTCGAATGCTGACCACAAGGCCTACAAGTGCACGCTCTGCTCGGATCGTGTGGCTGTGGGCCAGGGACCTGCCTGCCAGAAGGCTTGTCCGACACAGGCGATCGTGTTCGGCACGAAGGACGAGATGAAGGACTGGGCGGCAAAGCGCATCACCGACTTGAAGTCTCGCGGCTTCGACAAGGCGGGGCTCTATGATCCGCCGGGCGTGCAGGGCACGCACGTCATGTACGTGCTCCATCACGCCGACAAGCCGCAGCTCTATGCTGGCCTTGCTCAGAACCCGCGGATCAGTCCGCTCGTCGAGGCCTGGAAGGGTGTCGGAAAGTACGCTGGTCTCGCGTTGATCGGTCTGACGGCGGCAGCCGGCGTGATCCACCACATCCTGCAGGGGCCCAATCGCGTCTCCAAGGAAGACGAGGAGAATGCCGAGAAGCTGGCGGGAGGTAAGTCGTGAGCATGCATGATGAGGACAGCGGTGCACACATGCGTGTGCCCCGCTATTCGGGAAGTGCCCGCATCAACCATTGGATCGTCGCAATCAGCTTCGTTCTGCTGCTGTTGAGCGGGCTTTCGCTCTTCCACCCGAGCTTGTTCTGGTTGAGCGGGCTCTTCGGTGGCGGAGCGACAGTGCGCTGGCTGCATCCCTGGATCGGTGTTGTGCTCGTCGTCGGCTTCATCGGGCTTTTTATCCGCTTCTTCGCGCAGAATCTGCCTGAGCGCACGGACTGGGTGTGGCTCGCACGCATTCGCCATGTGTTGAGCGGCAATGAAGAGTATCTGCCGGAGGTCGGCAAATACAATGCTGGTCAGAAGTTCGTCTTCTGGTCGCAGGCCGTGCTGGTGGCGGTGCTGTTCATCACTGGCCTCGGACTTTGGGAGCCCGGACTTGCCTACGTCGAAGGCTTGTTCGGCTTCAAGGCGACGATCGACCAGCTTCGTTTGGCGGCGCTCCTTCATGCGAGTGCGGCTGTACTCGCGATCACGATCTGGATCGTCCACGTCTACGCGGCGATCTGGGTGCGCGGTACGTTCAGCGCCATGACGCGCGGTTTCGTCACCGGCGGTTGGGGCTGGCGGCATCACCGCAAGTGGCTGCGTAAGGAAGTCGATGAAGGCAAGGTCGATCGACAGCACGTGACACCTGCCGAATAGGCTATCTACGGCTCTTCCTGCAGGACCATGTCCGCCGGAGGAGCCCTTTTTCCAATCCGGAACCGCAGAGGTGAGAATGCCCGGTGCACGCCGCATCGTCGGCGACATGAGCAATATCGGAGAGCAGGCGAAGCCACCGTTCGCTGTGCTTCCTGATCCGTCAGCGCTATTCCTGAGGCGTGCCGAGCGTCTCGCGGAGCTGGCGCGCTCCGGTCACAAGCTCGGCCCCTATCTCGAGTTTCTCGCAGGGCTCGCGTCTGCGCAGCATGATATCGTGGCCACGCTGCCACCGGTATTCCTGCCCGCCGATGATCTGATTGCGCGCTCCCAGCAGAACGGCATGCCGCCGATCGCGCGTGGAACTCTCGAGGTGGATGACGCCATGCTGGCGGCCGTCGAAGGACTTGCGGTTCGGCTGCGTGCGATGACTTTGCCTCCGGCAACGGCGGTGGCTGTCGATGCGCTCATCGAGGCTGTTCCATTGCGTGGGCGCGAGCTCGTGGCGGGTGCACTGAAGGACCCGGCATCGACCGACGACATGGCGCAGCGCGTTCTGATCCTTGCAGGGCTTCAGGTGCATTTCACGCGACTGGCGGCGATGCTCGATGCCGACGCGTTGACACCGGTTGCCCATGCGGCGTGTCCTTCGTGCGGCAGTCCGCCCGTGGCGAGCAGCGTGGTCGGTTGGCCGAAGGCGTACAACACGCGCTATTGCACGTGCAGTCTCTGCGGGACCATGTGGAATGTGATCCGCGTCATGTGCGTGCTATGCGGAGCGACGGATGGCGTTAGCTTCCGCGGCATCGAGGATCAGCCTGATACCGTCAAGGCCGAGACCTGCGAGAGCTGCCGTGGCTACGTGAAGATCGTCTATCAGGTCAATGATGTAGCGCTCGAACCGCTCAGCGACGACTTGGCGAGCGTCGGTCTCGACATGCTGCTCGCCGAGGAAGGCTGGAAGCGTGGCAGCCAGAACCCTTTCCTCCTCGGATACTGATCGGGCCTTCGTTACTTTGTGCCGTACATCCTGTCGCCGGCATCGCCGAGGCCCGGAACGATATAGGCGTGCTCGTTGAGCTGGCGATCGATGGCAGCGGTCAGGATCGGTACGTCGGGATGCGCGGCGGCGAAGGTGTCGATGCCCGGCGGGGCGGCAAGCAGGCAGACGAACTTGATGCGGCGGGCGCCGGCTTCCTTGATACGTTCGACGGCGGCAACTGCGGAGTTGCCCGTCGCCAGCATGGGATCGACGCAGATGCAGAGCCGATCCTCGATGCGGTCGGGAAGCTTCAGGTAGTACTCGACGGGCTTCAGTGTATTCGGATCGCGATAGAGGCCGATGTGGCCGACGCGCGCGGACGGTACGAGGTCGAGCATGCCATCCAATAGCCCGTTGCCGGCGCGCAGGATCGAGATGAAGCAGAGCTTCTTGCCTTCGAGGCGCGGTGCCATGAAGGTCTCGAGCGGAGTCGTGATCTCGACCATCTCGGTCTCGAGATCGCGGCAGATCTCGTAGGTAAGCAGCAGGCTGATCTCGCGCAGCAGGGCCCTGAATTTCGACGTCGTGGTGCTGATGTCTCGCATGAGAGACAATTTGTGCTGGACCAGCGGGTGCGAAACGACGGTGACGTTGGCTGGCATCATGAGCCTCGATGGCAGGCTGTGGCGAGTGGGCGCTGGACATCGGCGGGACGATGGCCGACGCGGGCGGATTCGCCCATCGTCATTCTAGCGCACTGGGCGACCGGCCGCTCGTGCCGTGCTCAGGTTTCGTTGCGGCTGCGTGCGCCGATCCAGAATGCGATCTGCCCGACGACGCTCGCCGAGGCGAGAACGATGGCTGCCGAGAGAGCCGGATCGCTGCCGAAGCCGACGAGGCCGGCGCAAAGGGCACCGACACCCATCTGTATGCAGCCATAGAGGCCCGAAGCAGATCCGGCAATACGCGGATCGATGCTGAGTGCCTGCGTCAAGGCCGTCGGCGACGACACGCCCGCTCCGATCGTGAAAACGAACAGCGGGAGGACCGCGAGTGCCACGGTCAGATATGAGGACAGCGCCGCGCCAAGGAAGAAGAATGCGGCTAGCGCGCTCACTAGGCTGGAGCGCGAGAGCAGACGGCCGATCGGTACGCCGGGCGTGAGGCGCGCCGCGATGATGGTGCCGAGCGAAAAGCCGCCGACGAGCAAGCCAAGATAGATACCGACTTCGTAGGGAGGTCGGTGAAGCTCTTCGACGAGGATGAAGGGTGCGGCCGCGATGAAGGCGTACATGGATGTGGTGGAGCATCCACCTCCGATCGCGTATCCGAGAAAGGCGGGCGACTTCACGAGCTGGCGATAGTCTCGGGCGATGGAAGCCGCGTTGACGTCGCTCGTGTCGGGCCGCGTCTCGGCGAGGAAGCGCCATAGAAGAAAAATAAGGACGACGCCGAGCGCGCTCAGGGCGAGAAAGATGGAGCGCCAGCCGAAGGAGCCCGAAAGAAAGCCGCCGATGACGGGTGCCATGGCCGGGCCGATGGTCACCATCAGCGTCATCAGCGCGAGCTTGCGCGCAATATCCTGCCCACCCATATCGCGCACGATCGCGCGACTGAGCGCCATGCCGGCGCCGCCGCCGAGGGCTTGCATCACGCGAGCGAAGATCAGCGAGAGCGCACCGGGCGCGAGGAATGCGGCAAAGCCGGCGCAGGCATAGAGCGTGAGGCCAGCCATCAGGACGGGCCGGCGGCCGAAGCGATCGGAGATCGGACCGTATGCGAGCTGCCCGACTGCGAGCCCCAGAATGTAGAGGCTGATCGTCAGCTGCATGGTGCCGACGCTGGCGCCGAGTTCCCGTGCTGCGTGCGGGAGCGCCGGTACGAGCATGTGCATCGCGATCGGGCCGCTGAGCGTGAACAGGGCGAGTAGCCAGAGCGGTACGGGCGGACGGGCGCTCGAAGGTGGGACCGGTGGCTGGACTTTATCGGGCGTCACACCGGCCGGCCTGTGTCTGAAGGACTGTCATCGTCGTGCGGGGTTCGCATCACTCGGGCGGCTTCGCGCCAGTGCGCTCCGTGATGAGCTTGTAGTGCTCGGGGCGCCGATGGCGGGCGAAATTGAAGACCGTCGATTTGTACGAGACGGTCAAATCGAGATCGCAGCGCGCAACGGCCAACTCGTCGCCGAGCGTGGTGCACATCGCGACTGTTTCGCCAGATGGGGCGATGATCTGCGATTGGCCGAGATGCATGATCCCTTCCTCGACGCCGGCTTTCGCGACGCCGACCACCCAGGTTCCGTTCTGATAGGCACCCGATTGCATGACGAGTGTGTTGTGGAAGTTGCCGAGCGCGTCGTGCTCCGGTGCCGGCGGATTGTGCAGCGGCGTGTTGTAGCCGAGCAGGATCATCTCGACGCCCTGCAGACCCATGACGCGATACGTCTCCGGCCAGCGCCGGTCATTGCAAATGCACATGCCGAAGATGCCGTCGAAAGCACGCCATACGGGAAAGCCGAGGTCGCCGACATCGAAGTAGCGCTTCTCGAGATGCTGGAATGCACGGTAGGGCTCGTGCTCGGCGTGGCCTGGCAGATGAACCTTGCGGTACTTGGCGACGATGCTGCCCGATTTGTCGACCAGGATGGCGGTATTGAAGCGCCGCGTGTGCCCGGCCTCTTGAACGAGTTCGGCATAGCCGAGATGAAATCCGATGCCGAGTTCGCGTGCCGTCTCGAATAGGGGCGCGGTTTCGGGGGAGGGCATATCGCGCTCGAAATAAGCATCGATCTCGCGCTGATCTTCCATGTACCAGCGCGGAAAGAACGTGGTGAGCGCCAGCTCGGGATAAACGACGATATCGCAGCCGGCTTCCTTTGCCTGACGCATGAGCGCAACGAGCCGAGCGACGACCTCACGGCGGGTCTCCGCGCGCGCGATCGGCCCAAGCTGGGCAGCGCCCACTGTGACTATTCTCGGCATCGGAAGTCCTCACACCGTCTGTACGGGCTCGCCTTCGCGCAGGTGGCAGGCCGCAAAGTGCCCTGGCTTGGTCTCGCGCATGATCGGGCGCTCCAGCTTGCAGCGTTCCACAGCATAGGGGCATCGCGTATGGAAGTGGCAGCCGGGCGGCGGATTGATCGGGCTCGGCACATCGCCCTGCAGGATGATGCGGTTCGGCTTGACCGTGGGATCAGGCACGGGAACGGCCGACAGGAGCGCTTCGGTGTATGGGTGCTGTGGAGTCGCGAAAAGCGATTCCTTGTCAGCAAGCTCGACAATGCGGCCGAGGTACATGACCGCGACGCGATGGCTGATGTGCTCGACGACCGCGAGATCGTGCGCGATGAACAGATAGGCGACGCCGAACTCCTTCTGCAGGTCGATCAGCAGATTGATGACCTGCGCCTGCACGGAGACGTCGAGCGCGGAGACAGGCTCGTCGCACACGATGAGGCTCGGGCGTACGGCGAGCGCGCGCGCAATGACGAGCCGCTGGCGCTGCCCGCCGGAGAACTCGTGCGGAAAGCGCGATAGCTGATCGCTGCGCAGGCCGACGTTGTCGAATAGCTGCGTTACGCGCTTATCGATGTCGCTCTCGCTGAGCGCCTCGAAGTTGCGCAGCGGTTCGCCGACGATGTCGCGTGCGCGCATGCGCGGATTGAGTGACGAGTACGGATCCTGGAAGACGACCTGCATGGTGCGGCGGCAGTCGCGCATGCTTTCGCCGCCGAGCTCGTCGATGCGCCGACCGCCAAGGCGGATTTCGCCGGCCGTCGGCGGGATGAGCTTGAGAATGAGTTTGCCCGCGGTCGACTTGCCGCAACCGGACTCGCCGACCAGGCCGAGTGTTTCGCTCTCGCCGATGGAGAAGCTGATGCCGTCGACGGCGTGGACGTAGGCGCCCGCGCGGCCGAAGAGGCCTTTCTTGACGGGAAAGTCCTTCTTGAGGTTCTTGACCTCCAGAACGGGTGGCAGATTGGGCTTCATGCCGCGTGCTCCTTCACGCGAGGTGCTTGCCAGCATGCCGCCCAATGCTTCTCGCTCTTCTCCTCGAGAGGCGGATAGTGCGCGCGGCAATGCTCGACGGCCTGGGCGCAGCGCGGCGCGAAGATACAGCCATCGATCTTGCGTGTGAGCGCGGGCACGACACCTGGAATCTCGGCGAGGCGCTTGTGCTCGCCGCTGCCGTCGGCAAGGCGCGGCATGGAGCCGAGCAGCGCGCGTGTGTAGGGATGCTGCGGACGGGCAAAGAGATCCTCGACGCTCGCCTGCTCGACAACTTTGCCCGCATACATGACGATGACGCGCTCGGCCATCTCCGCGACCACGCCGAGATCGTGCGTGATGAGGATGATGGCCGTCCCGGTCTTTTCCTTGAGCTGGCGCATGAGATCGAGGATCTGCGCCTGCACCGTCACGTCGAGGGCCGTGGTCGGCTCATCGGCGATGAGAAGCTTGGGATCGCAGGCGAGCGCCATGGCGATCATCACGCGCTGGCGCATGCCGCCGGAAAGCTCGTGCGGATACTGCGTGACGCGGCGCTCGGGTTCCGGGATGTTGGCGAGGCGCAACATTTCGATGGCGCGCGCGGTCGCTGCTCCCTTGTCGAGCTTCTGGTGCAGGACGAGCGTCTCGGTGATCTGCCGGCCGATGGTGAGGACGGGATTGAGCGAGGTCATCGGCTCCTGGAAGATCATCGAGATGTCATTGCCGCGGATCTTGCGCATCTCGGGCTCGGGCAGCTCGAGCAGATCACGTCCCTGGAAGCGGATGCTGCCGGCCGATTTGCCGGGCGGCGACGGAATGAGCCGCAGGATGGACATGGCCGTGACGGACTTGCCGCAGCCGCTCTCACCGACGATGGCCAGCGTTTCGCCCGCGTCGAGATGGAAGGAGACGCCGTTCACCGCACGGTTGACGCCGTGCTCGGTGCGGAAGTGCGTCTGCAGCTTTTCGACTTCGAGAAGCGCCATATTTATCTCAAAGCCTCTTTGCCATACGCGGATCGACGGCGTCGCGCATGCCGTCACCCAGAAGATTGACTGCGAGGACCGTGAGCGAAAGGAAGATCGCGGGGAAGAACACGATGAAGGGTTTCACCTGCCAGAGCGCGCGGCCGTCCGCCATGATGTTGCCCCAGGACGGAATGATCGGCGGCGTACCTGCGCCGATGAACGAGAGAATGGATTCCGTGATCATGGCGCTCGCGCAGATGTACGTGGCTTGCACGGTGAGCGGTGCGATCGTGTTCGGCAGGATGTGGCGGATGATGATCATGGGGGTACGCGTGCCTGAGGCGACGGCTGCTTCGACGTAGGGCTGCTCGCGTAGCGACAACACGACACCGCGCACGAGGCGTGCGACGCGCGGGAATTCGGCGACAGCAATAGCCGCGATGACGTTTGGCACGCTGCCGCGGGTGAGCGCCATGAGTGCCACGGCGAGAAGGATGGGCGGGATCGACATCATGCCGTCCATGACGCGCATGATGATGCTGTCGGCCCACCGCACGAAGCCGGAGATGAGCCCGATAACGAGGCCGGCGAGCGAGGCAATGATGGCCACCGAAAAGCCGACGATCAGCGAGACGCGGGCGCCGTAGATGACGCGCGAGTAGATGTCGCGGCCCATCATATCGGACCCGAACCAGAACTCCGCGGACGGGGATCGCGTGCGCTTGGCTGGCGCGAGTGCTGAAGGATCGGTCGTGCCGAGGAACGGCGCGAAGATCGCCATGAGAATGAGCAGCATCAGCATGAAGCCGCCGATGGCGATTGCCGGATGACGGTAGGCGAAGCCGCTGATGCCGTGACGCTGCTTGACCGGCGGCAGGATGTCAGGAAGCTCCGGCTCGCCGACGAGCACGGGGCCTTCAGCCGGAGTGGAGGCAGTGACGGTCAATAGCGAATCCTCGGATCGAGCATTGTGTAGATGAGATCAACGAGCAGATTGACGAGCACGTAGATGAAGCTGAAGAGCAGCACGATGCCCTGGATGACCGGATAATCGCGCCGGAGAATGGCATCGATCGTCAGGCGGCCGAGGCCGGGGATGGCGAAGACGCTCTCCGTCACGACGGCGCCACCGATCAGGAGCGCCATGCCGATGCCGATCACCGTTACGATGGGAATTGCTGCGTTCTTGAGCGCGTGTAGGAAGAGTATGGGGCGCTGGCCTAGACCCTTGGCCTTTGCCGTGCGGATATAGTCCTGCTGCAGTACTTCGAGCATGGACGCGCGTGTGATGCGTGCAATGAGCGCGATATAGACGCAGCCGAGCGCAATCGATGGCAGGATGAGGTTCTCGAACCAGGGCCAGAGACCCTCGGACAAGGGCGTGTAACCCTGGACGGGCAACAGCTCTAGCTCCAGTGCGAAGACATAGGCCAGCACGTAGCCGACGACGAATACGGGCACCGAGAAGCCGAACACGGCGAAGCCCATGAGGCTGCGGTCGACCCAGCTCCCGGCCTTCCACGCCGCGACGACGCCCATCGGCACCGCGATCACGATCGACAGTATGAGCGTGATCACCATCAGCGAGAGCGTCGGCTCAAGGCGTTGCCCGATGAGCTGCGTCACCGGCATTCCCGTGAACATCGACGTGCCGAGGTCGCCGTGCAGGATGCGCCAGGACCATTCGCCGAAGCGTTCGAGGAACGGGCGGTCGAGGCCGAGCGCAATGCGAATGCGCTCGACGTCCTGTGGCGTCGCCTGGTCGCCCGCAATAACGACAGCAGGATCGCCCGGCGCTATGTAGAGCAGGCTGAAGACGAACAGGGCGACGATCCCCATGACGGGGATCGTCGAGATGATGCGCCTTAAGATGAAGCCGAGCATGTTTCGGCCGATCTAGGCTTTTTTGACATTCCAGAAGAACGGCAGCGGACCGCCAACGACGCCGCTGATGTTGCTGCGCCAGGCCTGGAAGCCTTTGTAGAAGCCGGTGGGGATGTAGACGACGTCGTCCATGGCCGCCTTGTTGATGCGGCCCATGGCTGCCTTCTCTTCATCGGCATTCTTGGCTTCGAACCACGCCGTGATCTCTTTCTCCGTCGCGGGGCTGTTGGGCCAGCCGAACCATGCATTGTCGCCGGTCCCGCGGAGTGCGTTGTAGGCAGCTGGCGTCGCGCAGTCGGCGCCGGCGTGCCAGGTGTGGAACATGCCCCAGCCGCCCTGTCCCGGGGGTGACTTTGAGGCGCGGCGCTGGCCGACCGTTCCCCAGTCCGTCGCGACGAAATCCACGGTCATGCCGATCTTCTTCAGCAGGTCCGCGGTGACTTCACCCATGGCTTTGAGCGGCGCCTGATCCTGCGCCACGATGCAGGTCACGGGCTGGCCCGAGTAGCCCGCTTCTGCGAGCAGCTTCTTCGCGCCATCGAGGTTGCGCGGGCCTTTGAGAATGTCGCCGCCTTCTTCCGTGTAGAAGGGTGTGCCGGGCGTGAAGAAGCTCGGCAGCATCTGCCACAGGCTGTCATCGCTACCGACGACGGCACGCATGTAGTCTTCCTGATTGAGCGCCATCTGTACGGCTTTGCGCACCTTCAGATTATCGAAGGGCGGATGCATGTGATTGAGGCGGAAGGAGCCGACGTTGCCGAGCGGGTCGGCGATGTCGACCTTGATGTTGCGGTTGCGCTTCAGGATGGGGATGAGATCGGGAATGGGCGTCTCCCACCAATCCACCTCGCCGCTCTGGAGGGCCGCCGACGCCGTCGCCGGATCGGGCATGATCACCCACTCGAGGCGATCGATGGCAATGACCTTGCCGCCAGCAAGCCAGCTCGCCGGCTCCGAGCGGGGCACGTAGTCGGCAAACTTCTCGAATACGGCTTTCGCCCCCGGCACCCACTCCTTCTGCGCAAACTTCATCGGACCGCTGCCGACGTATTCGGTGATCTGCTTGAAGGGATCGGTCTGCGCGATGCGCTCGGGCATGATGAAGGCGATCGGCGTGTTGTTCTTGCCGAGCGCGAAACGCATCTTCGGGAAGGGTTTGGAGAGCACCCACTTCACGGTCTTGTCGTCGACCGCGGTCAGTTCCTTCTGGATGGCCTTGATCATGAGGCCCATGGGATCGCGATGCGACCAGCGCGTGAGCGATGCGACCACGTCCTTGGCAAGCACGGGCTCGCCCGTGTGGAACTTGAGGCCCGAGCGGAGCTTGAATGTCCAGGTGAGACCGTCGCTCGAGACTTCGTCGCCCTCGACCATCTGGGGCTGCGCTTCGAGCTTGTCATTGACGCCGTAGAGCGTATCCCAAACGAGCATCGAGGCATTGCGCACGACGTACTGCGTGCCCCAGATGGGATCGAAGTTGGCGAGGTTGGCCTGCGGAACGAATTTGAGGGTTTTTGCGGCACCCTGCGCAATAGCCGGCGCTGCGATGCCGCCCGATGCGGCAAACGCGCCAACGCTCAGTGAAGACTTGAGAAAACTTCTGCGGTCCATCGTTGAAACTCCCCTTGACCGAAAATCGTGGCAAGCTAGGCGTGCGGACAACAGCGTGAACGTGAACGATAGCCCGAGAACTTCGTGCCTGCCTAATCATCATTTCGCACCGCACCATCGCCTAAGGTCAAGGCGGCAAGTCGGGCATGGTGCTGGATGATTGTGCAGGCATTGGCGGGACGCACTGAACAAGAAGGATCCTTCACCTATGGCGCTGAACATCTGCGACAGCGACGTTCTGCTGGTCGTCGACATCCAGAATGACTTCTGTCCGGGCGGCAGCCTCGCGGTGCCGACGGGCGACGAGATCGTACCGCTGGTCAATCGTCTCGCGGCGAAATTCCAGCACGTAGTAATGACGCAGGATTGGCATCCCGCCGGGCACAGCTCGTTTGCCTCGGTTCATCCTGGGCGGAAGCCCTTCGAGGTCGTCACCTTTCCGTATGGTCCGCAGGTTCTGTGGCCAGATCATTGTGTGCAGGGCAGCAGCGGCGCGGCGTTCCATGCCGGATTGGATGTCCCGCGCGCGGAGCTGATCATTCGCAAGGGCTATCGGCAGGCCATCGATTCCTATTCGGCGTTCTTCGAGAACGACCGCGAGACGCCGACGGGTCTCGCGGGCTATCTGCGCGAGCGCGAACTCAGGCGCGTTTTCGTGGTTGGTCTCGCGCTCGATTTCTGCGTGCGCTTCTCGGCAGAGGACGGGCATCGGCGTGGCTTCGAGATGGTCGTGATCGAGGAGGCGACCCGCGGCATCGATCTCGACGGATCGATCGACGCCGCCCGCCGTGCCTTTGCCGAGCGTTCCATTCCCGCGGCGGCTATCGACGACATCCGCTGAGAAAGGCGGATCGCGCAGCAGGCGTGACGACGCGAGCGAGGTACGCTTTGGCGGCATTCGCGCACGCCCTGCACGTGCTTTCGCACGCCTTCGATCTCCGGAGTGACGCTACTCTCCCGGGCGCAGGAGCGTGGCCTTGCATGACGGCGCGCGGGCTAATTTTCAGGCGCTTGTATGCTATTTTGTATGCAAGTCTGCATGCGCCAGCGCGTGAAGTCGATCTGGTAGTCGCGCGGAATAATCATTTTAGATCAATCCATTGTGCAAAATCTGAGCGATGCGTTCAGAGTTGGCACAAAGGTTGCTGTTAACCCTTCGTCAGCGCCTTGGGCTCGCGCGGAAACGAAGGGATTGCTCATGAAACGTCGCACGTTCCTGAAATCATTGTCTGCTGCCGGCGCAGCCACGGCGCTCCCGATGCCGGCTGTGTGGTCGAGTGCAAAAGCGCAAGCGCGGCAGGAAACGCTGCTGGTCGTTTCGGAGAGCGGTCCCAACAATGTCGACATTCACGGCGTCGGAACGAACGTGCCCGGCTACGAGGTATCGTGGAACTGCTACGACCGGCTCATCAGCCACGAGATGAAGACGCTGCC
>JAEYPL010000221.1 GCA_023410905.1 Pseudomonadota bacterium | reverse complement strand
GGCGCTTACCGCTGCCCATCGTGCGCCGACCCGCCGCCACGGATCGAATGCGCCGCCTCGAAGGACGCGAGTGGAGAAATGGGGTGGTAGCAGGCAGGGCGCGTTTGTCTGCAATCGACAATGTCTTCGAGCCGAGCCCCTCGCCCGACCGGCCCGAAGACCGCGCCCGCCATAAGTCATACGTGATGAAATAAATTGGCGAGTGAAAACCAGCCGTCTCACATGCGGATGGGAAGTATTCGGATCATCAGGAAAGGAAGCATGGCGGGTAAAGCGCCGGGAGGCCGTGGAACGGGACTGACCGAAGCTGCACATACTCTGCTTCCAACCTCATGCCGTATCACTTCCACAGAGTTAGACGCAGCTCCGTCAAGCCATCGTCAATCGAAGTCCCAACGCCGGCCTGACGGCCTCGCCTTACCTTCCTGCTATCCGGATGAGCGGCCTGCCGCGCCGCCCCGGCCTGTCAGGGAGATGCACATGGATGGCCCTTCATTCCCGAGCCAAACACCTCATATCGGCCTGCTCCGCCGTCTCTCGCGAGCACTCCGCCATTGGTTGCGAGCTTGGCGTGCATCCATTGCCGCCGAGGACACCTATGAGACGACCCGTCGCCAAGCGGTGCCGCGTCAGGTAGCCACCCACGCAGCTTTCAAGGCTCTGACAGGGGATGACCGGCCTGCTCTCCCGGACGTGGCTGCATCCGCGCAAGCGCTGCAATCCGAAGCCCGAGGTGCTCCCGAACAGACCGCTGTCCCCGGCTGCAGCCCCCCTTGCACGGCATAGCCTGAGCCTTTTTGCTCAGCGTGCCGCCGATCGCATCGCCGTGATCAGCCCTGGAACTCGGCGTCGGAGATCCCCATTCAGTGAGAAGCGGGGCCGCACCGGTCCTCGCCCACGCCAAGGGAGACCGAAGTCATGAAGATCAACCGGAAGGGCAGTGCGAGCTGGAGCGGCGGCCTCAAGGACGGCAAGGGAACGATCAGTACCGAGAGCGGGGCTCTGGCAGCGCACCCCTACGGGTTCGCCATGCGCTTCGAAGGCGTCAAAGGGACGAACCCCGAGGAACTGATCGGCGCCGCCCATGCCGGCTGCTTCACGATGGCCCTCTCGAACATCCTCGGCCAGGCCAATCTGACGGCATCCAAGATGGATACGACCGCCACCGTGACGCTCGAGCAGAAGGACGGCGGCTTTTCCATCACCGCAATCCACCTCGATCTGAAGGCTCAGATCCCCGGTACGGATCAGGCGACATTTGCCGAGCTCGCCAAGAAGGCCAAGGAGAATTGCCCCGTCTCCAAACTCTTCAAGGCCGACATCACGCTCGACGCCAAGCTGGTCTGAGATCAGCTTCGGCAGGGCTCTAGCGCGTGCCGTTGGAACGCCAGCTTGAGCCGAGCCCGGCGGCGGCTTAGGAATGCCCCCTCAATCACGAGGGAGATGACCCATGGGCCGCTTGGCGGAAAAAGTCGCCTTCATCACCGGCGGTGGCGGTGGCATCGGACGCGCCACCGCTGCGCGCTTCGTCGAGGAAGGCGCAAAGGTCGTTATCGCTGAAATCGACGCTCCTGCCGGCGAGGCCGCCGCCGAAGCTGCGCGAGCGCAAGCCGCGAACGGCGGCGGCGATGCCTGTTTCATTCGCTGCGACGTAACCGAGAAGGCAAGCGTCGAGGCGGCAATGGCCGAGACCGTCGCCCGCTTCGGCAAGCTCGACATCCTGCACAACAACGCCGGCGGCGCGCAGCCTGCCGACGGCCGCGTCACTGAAGTTGCCGACGAGGAATTCTGGCGCGCCATCAAGCTCGATCTCTACGGCACGTTCCTCTGCTCGAAGGTCGGCATTCCGCACATCATCAAGGCCGGCGGCGGCGCCATCATCAATATGTCCTCGATCGTCGCGCTCATGACGTTGCCCGACCGCGATTGCTACACGATGGCCAAGGGCGGCATCTCCGCCCTCACGCGCTCCATGGCCGTCGAATATGCACCTCACAAGATCCGCGTGAACGCCATTGCGCCTTCAGTGACGCTGACCGATCGCGTCAAGAAAATGCTCGACGGCAGCGGCAATGCGACCGAGCGCATCGCCGCCTCGCATCTGCTCGGCCTCGGTCAGCCGATCCACGTTGCCAACATGGCCGTCTATCTCGCCTCCGACGAGGCCGCGATCACGACCGGACAGGTCATTCCCGTCGATAGTGGCGCGACCATCTGGTAGCAGCGCGGCTTCAGCTCGCGGCCAGTGCGTACGGATCGAGCGCCAGCTCCGTCGGTTTGCCGAGCGCGATCCGCGCGAGCTCCGCGCCGCTGAATGGCCCCATGGCGAGACCACTCGGCCCAAGACCATTGCCGATGATCAGGTTGTCGATGCCGGGTGCTCGCCCGAGCTTGGGCCGATGATCATCGGCGAGCGGGCGGAAACCGATGCGGACCTCATGCAGTGTCCAGCTTGCGAGACCCGGTGCCACGGCGAGACCGGCATTGAGCACTTCCGCCACGCCTGCCGCCGTCAAACGATAATCGAAACCGCTGCCCGCCTCCCGCGATGCGCCGATGACAACGCGCGAATCCTCGAAGGCGAGCAGATAGTAGCTGTTGAGCGGCTGCAGTATCGGCCAATGCGCCGTCTCGGTGCCCGGCAAGCGCAGATGAATGATCTGCCCACGCTGCGGCGCGACGCCGAGCTTTACGCCCGCAGGTTCGAGAAACTTCGGCGCCCAGGCTCCCGCGGTCGCAATGACGACGTCAGCCTCGATCAGCTCGCCATCGACACGCACGCCGGCCGCGATTGCCGCGCATCACGAGTTCCGCCGAGCCGGTCACAACGCGTGCGCCACGCTTGCCCGCGGCCCGCTGCATGGCGGCGGCTACGCGTCGCCCATCGACACGCGCACCACCCGATACGAACAGCGCCGGCTGATCCGGCCGCAGAGCCGGAAAGAGGCTTCGCGCATCCGCTGGCGAGAGGCGCTCTATGCTGCCGGCTTCCGGCGCATTGGCAGCGCGCGTCCGCGCCCGTCGCTCGGCTGCATCGAGATCAGCCGGATCCGGCGGCACGTAAAGCCCGCCGACCTTGGCATAGCCGAGATCGGTCTCGCCGTCCTCAGCCAGCATCTCGACGAGTTGCGGATAGTAGCGTGCGCCATACGCGAGCAATGCATAGTACGCCTCGTCCACAGTCGGCGAGCCCCAGGGACACACGATCCCCGCGCCAGCCGACGTCGCGCGGCCATCGTCGGCCCGATCGACGAGCGTAACGTCGCATCCTGAGCGCACGAGATTGTAAGCTGCACTCGCACCGAGAATGCCGCCGCCGACAACAATCGCTTTCATGAGCAGTGCCCCGTCACTCAGATATTGCGCTGTGATCCGCCATCGATCTCGATCGCCGAGCCGTTCATGTAAGCCGCATGATGCGATGCCATGTAGGCAACCAGCCGCGCGACTTCCTCGGGCTTGCCGAAGCGCGGCACACCCAGCTTCGTCAGCAAGACCTCGGCCGCCTTCTCGATGGGCACATTCGCCTGCTCGGCCGCCGAGCGCAGCGATTGCTGCAAGCGGCCCGTCTCGAACACACCTGGATTGATCGCGTTCACGCGCACGCCGTCCCGCGTACCGATGGTCGAGAGCGCCTTCGTGAAATGCAGGAATGCCGCATTCACCGATCCGCCGATCGTGAAATCCGCACTCGGTTGTCGCGCTCCTACGCCGACGATGTTGACGATGGCTCCGCGGCTCTTCTTGAGCGCCGGCCACAGCGCGCGGCTCAGGCGCATGGCACCGAAGAACTTGAGGCCGAAGCCGCTGTCCCAATCCGCATCCGTCAGCGTGAAGAAGTCGCCGCGCTTCGTCGCGCCTGCCGAGTTGACCAGTACATCCACCTCACCGAGCGCACCCACCGCCGCCGCAGCAGCAGCCTCGATCTGTGAGGCATCCGTGAGGTCGGCGGCATGGGCCGCGGCGCGCACACCAAAGCGCGTTTGCAGCGATGCCGCATTCGCCTCCAATGCTCCCTTGTCGCGCGCCACGAGCATGACATTCATGCCCTCGCTGGCCAGCACCTCGGCAATGGCCCAGCCGAGGCCGCGGCTCCCCCCCGTGACAACCGCATTCTTACCCTTGAGCCCGAGATCCATCGTTCCTCCTTGAAGTCTTATTGTTCGTTGCCCTCGGTCCGAAGGCTGTCGCGCATCATGGCCGCCACACGCCCCGGCATCAAGCACGTGCGGTCCTTAACCGAGCGCCCGCAATTTGGGCAGCGATGCATCAGCCGCGGCGATGCTTGCCCTTGCGTGCGGAGCACCGACACGATAGCCCTTGCTCGCACATTCCCCGCCTCGCGAGGACGATTTTTCTCAAGGAGCTGCCTGTGGCCGAAACGGTCGCTTCCCTGCTCGCCGGCCACAAATCCGGTACGATTGCAGTATCCGATACGATCAGCCGGACATTCCGCCGGCTTCGTGACGCGAATGATCCTGCCATCTTCATTTCCGTGCGCGACGAGGCAGACGTTCAGGCTGAAGGGCGCGCCCTCGCCGCTCGCGATCCTGCAACGCTGCCGCTCTATGGCATCCCTATCGCCATCAAAGACAACATCGATGTAGCAGGCCTGCCGACGACGGCCGCCTGCCCTGCTTATGCCTACACGCCAAAGGCCGATGCCGACGTCGTGGCACGCCTTCGCCGCGCTGGCGCACTGATCATCGGCAAGACCAATCTCGACCAGTTCGCGACCGGCCTCGTCGGCGCACGCTCGCCCTATGGCATGCCGCGCAACGCTCTCCGGGAGGACTTGGTCTCGGGTGGTTCGAGCTCGGGATCTGCTGTCGCCGTGGCCTGTGGCATCGTTCCGCTGGCGCTCGGCACGGATACAGCCGGCTCCGGTCGCGTGCCTGCCGGCCTCAATAACATCGTCGGGTTGAAACCAAGCCTCGGCCTCGTCTCCACGACCGGCGTCGTTCCGGCCTGCCGCTCGCTCGACTGCGTGTCGATCTTCGCACTAACGACCGAGGATGCGTTCGCCGCACTCTCCGTCATGGCCGGACATGACGAGAGCGATGCCTTCTCCCGCTCCATGCGGCTTGGGTCGCTGGCGGGCCTGCAGCCCACGCTCCGTATTGCCGTGCCGCGTGCTGCCGATCGCATTCACTTCGGTGATAGTCGAGCCGAAGCGGCCTTTGCTGCCGCCATCGACATGGTGCGCGGTCTCGACGCGACGATCGTCGAGGTCGATCTCTCGCCGCTCTTCGAAACCGCGCGGCTGCTGTACGAAGGCCCTTGGGTTGCCGAGCGCACCGCTGCCGTCGGCGCATTCATCGCCGCTCATCCCGATGCCGTGCATCCTGTGACGAAGGCGATCATCGCGCCCGGCACCGACAAATCTGCCGTCGATACTTTCAACGCCTTCTACAAGCTCGCGGCCTATCGCGGCATCGCCGCCAAAATGTTCGCCGGCTTCGATGCTCTCATGGTCCCGACGTTCCCGCGACCGGTGAAAGCTGCCGAGCTCGATGCCGATCCGATCGGGCCGAACTCTGGCCTCGGAACCTACACGAACTTCGTCAATCTGCTCGATCTCGCGGGCCTCGCCGTTCCCACCACTCTTGCCGCCGACCGCACCGCCTATGGCGTCACGCTGCTCGCCCCGAGCGGCCGCGATGCCTTCCTTGCGAGTCTCGGCGCGACCATTCACAGCCACAGCGGCCTCCCTCTCGGCGCGCTCGACGCACCGCTGCCGCCATGGAAAGCACCGGCCGGCACCGTCGCGCCCGGTGAGATCCCCATCGCCGTCGTCGGCGCACATCTCTCAGGAATGCAGCTCAATCATGAGCTGACGACACTCGCGGGCCGCTTCATCGCCACGGCCGCAACTGTGCCCGACTATCGTCTGTTCGCACTGAATACGGACGTGCCGAAGCCAGGTCTGCTGCGCACCGCGAGCGGCGCCGGCACATCCATCGCCGTCGAGATCTGGGCACTTCCCGCCGAGGGCTTTGCGCGCTTCGTCGATGCCGTTCCGCCACCGCTCTCGATCGGCACACTAAGTCTCGCAAACGGTATCGCGGTGAAGGGCTTCCTTGTCGAAGCCGAGGCCGTGCGCGACGGGCGCGACATCTCTGAGTTCGGCGGCTGGCGAGCCTTCATCGCATCGCGCTGAGGTGTCGCCTCAGCTGGCGCGATAAGTTGCGTAGGCGTCGTGTACGCTGCCGATGTGCGCTTTCATCGCAGCCGCCGCGCGATCCGGCTTACCGTCGAGAATGGCGCGCACGATGGTCTCGTGCTCGGCGTGCGAGCGGGCAAGACGACCGAGCGTGCGGAACTGCGCACGGCTGAACGGCGCGATGCGCGCCCGCGTCTCCAGTGTCAGGCGCTCCAGATAATCGTTATGACAACCGGCATAGATGATCGAGTGGAACTGCTCATTGAGCTCGTGATAGCGCTGCGGATCACCGGCGCGCACGACACGCAGCAGCGCGGCGTGCACGCGCTTCAGCTCCGAACATTCCGCTGCCGTCATACGCTCGGCCGAAAAACCCGCGCAGAGACATTCGAGCTCGCGTAGTGCCTCGAACATGCCGGCGAGCTGAACCTCGGTCGCGCGCGCGACGACGGCACTGCGATGCGGCCGCGCCTCGACGAGCCCGCTCGCGACCAACAGCCGGATCGCTTCTCTGACGGGCGTGCGCGAGACGTCAAAGCGCTTCGCTAGCTCCACCTCCTCCAGCGACACACCGGGCGCCAACGCGCCTCGAACGATATCATCGGCAAGCTGCTCACGCAGGCGCGCGGCCAGCGTCTTGACGGCTACCGCGGGTCGCTCACCCTCTTCGGCAGTCTCGTGCAGCTTGGGCATGCGATTCACCGGAATTATGCGGGCTTGTCGATGATACTGACGTGAGCGGCGACGATGAACCAGCCATCGGGAAAGCGGACCCATGTCTGCATCTGCCGGCCGATCTTGCGATCGCCCATCATCTCGCGATGGAACAGCGTCGAGGCCGTCGCGCAGTCCCGGCCATAGGCCGTAATGACCGTACGATCGATCGTGCGCTCGAGATTGATGCTCGGGCGCGCCTGCCGGAACGCCAGGATCTCGTCGGCACCATACAGATTCTCGCCGATGCCATAGCGGATCGTCTGCGGCGCTTTGCGGAAGAGCGCCGTCAGGGTTGCTACGTCGTTCGTCGTCAGCGCCTTCTCGTAGCGCTCGAACAGTGTGCTCACTTCGGCAACGACATCGGGCAGATTGACTTCCATACTTGCTTTCCTACAGCAGCGGGCGCGGCGCTTTCGCGACCTGCGCCGTCTCCAGATGTTGCGCAATGCGCAGTGCGATATCTTCACGCCACGGCGCCGTGATGATCTGTACGCCAATGGGCAGCGGCTGCAAAGGCACCGGCACGCACACCACCGGCAGACCGATGAAAGAGATCGGCTGCGTGAAGATGCCGATATTCGCGCGCAGCGGCACCTCGACACCTTCGAGCATCATCGTCTGCTGTCCAAGAGGCGGCGCGACCATGGGCGTGGCAGGCGCGAGGATGGCGTCATGATGCTCGAACAGCTTGAGCACCTGCTCGCGATACCAGCGCCGGAACTTTTGCGCCTGGACGACAAGAGAACCGGGGATCATGGCGCCCGAGATCAGGCGATCACGCGTCGCGGGATCGAAATCGCTTGCGTTCGTGCGCAATCGATCCAGGTGCAGCGCGCCACCCTCGGTGGTCGTGATGATGAAAGCCGCAGCACGCGCGCGCGCCGCTTCCGGAATTTCTATGCGCTTCTCGACACCGAGCGCCTTGGCCACCGTTGCCACGGCGGAAAGCGCCTCGGCTCCCGCGCCGCGCTCGAAATAGCCGCCGGCCACCGCAATACGAAGGCCGGAAATGCCCGCATTCAGCACTGGTAACGTGGCCTGCGGCGCCCGCGCCGTGCACACAGGATCCTCTGCATCAGGCCCCTGCATGGCATCATATGCGAGAGCCAAATCTTGTGTGCTGCGCGCAAGCGGCCCCAGATGATCGAGGCTCGCGACGAACGGGAAAGTACGCGCCCGGGTCAGGCGCCCGTACGTCGGCTTCAGTCCGAACAATCCACAGAACGACGACGGCACGCGGATCGATCCGTTCGTATCCGAGCCAAGCGAAATCGGCACGAGGCCGCCGGCCACAGCGCCGCCCGAGCCGCCGGACGAGCCGCCCGTCATGCGCCCTGTGTCGTGCGGATTTCGCGAGGCACCATCGTGCACGTTCTCGCCGGTGAAGTCATAGGCATACTCGCCCATGTTGAGCGCGCCGACGAGAATGGCGCCCGCAGCCTCGAGACGCGCGATGAGCGGCGCGTCGGTGGACGCAGGCGCACGCTCGCGATTGATCTTCGATCCCGCGAGCGTTGGAATGCCAGCCACATCGAACAGATTCTTGACGGCAAAAGGCACGCCGGCCAGCGAGCCGAGCGGCTTGCCGGCTGCCCTCGCGGCGTCTACGGCACGGGCTTTCGCACGCGCGCGCTCGGCCGTCACCGCAGTGAATGCATTGAGCACGTCGTGCTGCTTTTCGATGCGCGACAACGCTGCATCGACGACGGCAAGCGCGCTCGTGCGTCCCTGCGCGACACCATCCGCGATTTCCGAGGCTGTGGACCAGGTTTCCATCTCTCAGGCCTCGAACACAGGTGCCGGCTCGCTCTCGTCCGGCAGTTCGAACTCTGCGACGATCGCCGCGAGCCGGAGGGAGACCGCGAGATTCGTGCGGATGGACGGCATCCACGCATCCTCGACTGGAATGCCGAGCGCCGTTGCCGCAGTCCTTATGTAGGCATCGAGAGCCTGATTATCGACTTCGCTCATGCGACATTTCCCTCTCGACTACAGCGGCGGATGCGGGATCGCGGTCAGCAGCTCGCGCGTGTAAGCGGCTGCCGGTGCGCCCAGAACTTTTTCGGTCGGCCCCTCCTCGACGATGCGCCCTGCCTGCATCACGATCACACGATCGCAAAGCAAGCGTACCACATTGAGGTCGTGCGACACGAAGAGGTAGCTCATACCGAGCTGCTCCTTGAGATCTTGAAGCAGGTTCAACACGACCGCCTGCACAGAAACGTCGAGCGCCGCCGTCGGCTCGTCGAGGATGACCAAATCGGGCTTCAAGGCAATGGCGCGAGCGATCCCCACGCGCGCCTTCTGTCCGCCGGACAGCTGGTGCGGAAATCGATCGAGAAACTCGAGCGGCAAACCAACCTGCGTCGCCAGCTCCTCGCAGCGCGCACGCACCGCCTTTGCGCTCATCGATTCACCCATGCGCAGGATCGGATCGGCAATTGCACGGGCCGCAGTAAAGCGCGGATTTAGGCTCTCCGTCGGGTCCTGGAACACCATCTGAATGCGCTTCCTGTGAGGAAGCCGCGCGAACTGTCGCGCCGGTATGGCGCCGATATCCTCGCCGTCGAAGAGGATCTGCCCACCCGTCTTGTCGATGAGCCGCATGACCATGGTCGAGGTCGTGGACTTGCCGCAACCGGACTCGCCGACGAGCCCGACGCTCTCCCCGCGACGCACGCTGAAGCTGATCCCATCAACGGCGCGAAAAGCCGGCGGCGGACTCTCCGGCGCGGTGGCAGCGCCGTTCCGCTTGAACAGCGATTTCAGAGAACCGCCGCCGGTGTCCTTGCGCGGATACTCCTTGACGAGCCCCTCGACCACGAGCAGCGGTTGCTCGCTCGCCGGCGCGTACCCTGAGCCATTCGCACCGTGACTTGCGCGCGCGGCCGTGCGTGTGACGCCCTCCTCCTCCGGCAGGAGATCGGAAAGCGTAACGCCGAGGCGCGGCGTCGCCCGCACGAGCTTTCGAGTGTAAGGATGATTAGGTGCTGAAAATATCGCGTGCGAATTGGCCGTCTCGACAACGCGCCCCTTCTCCATCACCACGACACGGTCGCAGTAGGCTGCCGCTAGGCCGAGATCATGGGTGATGAGGATCGTCGACATGCCGCGATCGCGCGTCAGCTCGACGACGAGATCCATCACCGTCTTTTGCGTTGTCACGTCGAGGCCGGTCGTCGGCTCGTCCGCGATCAGGAGCTGTGGCCGGCACGCAAGCGCGAGTGCAATCACGACGCGCTGACACATGCCGCCCGAGAGTTCGAAAGGAAAGGCATGGTAGCGCTCTTCGGGCCGCGCAATGCGAACCTGCTCGAGGATCGCGATCGCCTTGGCCTTGGCGTCATCCGATCCGGCCTGCGCGTGCTGACGCAGCACATCCTCGATCTGATGCCCAACTTTGCGAATGGGATTCAAAGCGGCTCGCGGATTCTGGAAGATCATCGAGATCTCCCGCCCTCTGAGATCGCGCATCTCGCGCTCTCCGGCCTTGCCGACATCCACACCGCCGAAGGTGATCGTTCCATCGGCAATGCGCCCGGCGCGATCGAGAATGCGCATGACCGCGTAGGACGTCACCGACTTGCCCGAGCCGGATTCACCGACAATCGCGACGGTCTCTCCTTTGCCGACCGTCACATCGACGTGTTTGACGGCCTGCACCGTCCCGCGCCGCGTCGAGAACTCGACTGTAAGATCGCGCACGTCGAGGAGCGGAACTTCCATCGGCGCATTGGGAATTGCTGCTGCTGTCATGGCCAGACCTCAGGTGCGCCGCTGCGGATCGATGATATCGCGGAGACCATCACCGAGCAGATTGAAACAGAAGACCGCGAGCATGAGCGCGAGACCTGGAAAGAAGGCGATCCACCACTCGCCCGACACCATGAACGCTGCCCCCTCGGCGACCATGATGCCCCACTCCGGTGTCGGCGGGCGCACGCCGAGGCCGATGAAGGAGAGACCCGCCGCATTGAGGATCGCGTAGCCCATGGTCAGCGACATCTGCACGACCATGATCGGCATGATGTTCGGCAGAATGTGCCCGAGCAGGATTCGGAACTCGCCGTTACCTGACAAGCGCGCGGCCTGCACGAAACCGGCTTCACGCCGCACGTTCGCCTCGGCGCGGGCAATGCGCGCATAGAGCGGGAAATTCACGATCGCCGTCGCGAGTATGATGTTCTCGACGGTATTGCCGAGCGCCGCAACGATACCCATCGCGAGCACGAACAGCGGGAAAGCCATGATGGTGTCGGCAATCCGGCTGACAATGCGATCCGTCCATCCACCGAAGAAGCCGGCCGCTACGCCCGCGAGCCCGCCCATGAGAAAGACCAGCGCGACAGAGAAGATCGCAATCGCAAAATCCAGCCGCGTCGCGACGATGACGCGACTGAACACATCGCGACCGAGCTGATCCGTACCGAACCAGTACGTCGCCGACGGGCCTTGCAAGGCCGCCGACGTGTTGCTCGCAAGTGGATCGTGCGGAACAATGTACGGCCCGATGAGTGCAGCCAGAAGGATCAGCAGGAACAGGCCAAAGGCGAAGCCCGTGACCTTGTTCTCGCGGATCACGTACTGCGCGTGGCGAAGAATGGCACCAATGCCATGCGTCGGCGCGGCGGGAGTGGCGGTCGCATCGCTCATGCCTCGATCCTCACACGCGGATCGATGAGCCCGTAGAGGACATCGATCAGGAGATTGAGCATGACGTACATCACCGCCATGGTGAGCACGAATCCTTGCACCGGCGCGAAGTCGGACGCGATCAGCGCCTCCACCGCATACGACCCGATGCCGGGCCATGCGAACACCTTCTCGACCAACACGTTCGCGCCGAGCAGGAAGGAGAAGACCATGCCGAGCGTGGTGATGACCGGCAGCATGGCATTGCGGAAAGCATACGTGACGATCACTGTCCCCGGCGAAAGCCCGCTCGCGCGCGCCGTACGCACGAATTCCGATCCGAGCACGGCGAGCATGGATGCGCGCGTCATGCGTGCGATCGGCGCCAGCGCAAAGATCGCCAGCGTCGCCGCGGGCAGGATCAACTGCTTCAGGCTCGCCACGAAGAGCTCACCGTCGCGCGCGATGAGACTGTCGATCAGATAGAATCCGGTGATCTGCGGTGGCGCGCTGAAATAGACGTCGAGACGCCCGAGTGGCGCTGGCGCGATCCCGAGCTGATAGTAGAAGACGTAGACCAAGACGAGACCGGTGAAGAATACCGGCAGCGACACACCCGCTGTCGTGACGATGCGGCACGTGTGATCGATCATCGATCCTGGGCTCGTCGCCGCCAGAATGCCAAGCGGCACGGCAATGAGGACCGACACGATCAGCCCCAGCAGAGTAAGCTCCGCCGAAGCCGGCAATCGTGACATGATCTCCGCCGCCACCGGCTGCCCGGTCGTCAGCGCCACACCCATGTCACCGCGCGCGAGATCACCGACGTACCGCACGAATTGCTGCGGCAAAGGCTGATCCAGGCCGAGCTGCTTTCTGATCTGAGCAACGGCTTCTTCCGTTGCCGCGGGACCTGCGAAATACGCTGCCGGATCACCCGGCAGCGCACGCGTCAGCAGAAAGGTCACGATCACCACGCCGATCAGGCTCGGCACAGCGAGCATGAGACGCTTCAGCACCATTCCCAGCATGACCACCTCCTCTTCGAGGCCGTGACGGAGACTTATCCCTTCACGAGCGAGCGATAGTCGAGGCGGCGGTGGAACCAGTACTGGTAACCCGACACGTTCTTCTGCATCGCGACGTTGGAGAGCGGCTGGAAGATCGGGATGCGCGGAATATCGGTGTAGGCGAGATCGAGGAAGCCCTTCACGTTCTTATCGTAGTCGGCGGCATTGCCGGCCGTGGCGGCATCCCCGGCACCGTCGATGAACGCGTCCATCTGCTTGGACTGATAGCTCATCGTGTTGAAGATCGAATTCCTGCCGTGATAGCACCAGATGAAGAAGTACTCGGGATAATCGAGCCAGCCCGAGAACACGTTCGTGTAGAGCGGCAGCGTCTTCTTGTTGAGCTCGGTACGCCAGTTGGCACCGGTGACCTTGTTGATCTCCGCCTTGATGCCGATTTGCGCGAGGCTCTCCTGCACGAGCACACAGAGCGGCTCGTTGATCGTCGCGAAGCCGAGATCGAACGAGATCGATGTTTCAAAGCCATTCGGATAGCCGGCTTCTGCGAGAAGCTGCTTTGCCTTGGCGATGTCGGTATTGTAGTTGTGCGCTATCGGCCAGACGGCCTCGTCGACCTTCTCCTTGCCCGAGCCGAACAACGGCTTTGCGAGCCCGTACAGCGCCGCGTCCATGATCTTCTGATAGGGGATCGCGTACGCCACGGCCTGGCGGACCTTGAGATTGTCGAAGGGCGGCTTCGTCACGTTCATGCCGATGTACTGGCAGCCGTTCGAGAACGGCGTCGAGACGATATTGAGCTTGCCGGCCTCACGCAGCTCGACGAAATCCTTGTTCGGCAACTCGTACGAGATATCGGCGTCACCACGCTCGAGCAGCGCGCGACGATTACCGGCTGACGGCACCATGCGCCAGATAATGCGGCGCACTTTCGGCTTCGGGCCGAGCTTCCAGTCCTCGTTGCGCTCGAGAATGACTTCGGCGCCCGGCTGCCACTTGGTCATCTTGTAGGCGCCGCTGCCGACCGTGTTGAGCTTCGTGTACTCGAGCCCCCACGGATCTTTCTCCGTCGCGTGCTTCTGCACGAGGCCCGAGTTGATAATGCAGGGAACGATCACCGCCAGATCGGGGATCGTCAGGCGGTCCTTCTTTATGAAGTCGACGCGTACTGTGTGATCGTCGACCACGACGAACTGCTCGCGCTTCGTCATCGAGCCGGCGCCCATCTGGAATGTCGGGAAACCGCCGACACTCACGGCGCGATCGAGCGACCACTTCACGTCCTTCGCCGTGACCGGCGTGCCGTCCTGGAATTTCGCATCCTTGCGCAGCTTGAATGTCGCCGACATGTCGCCGACGTTCATGTCCTCCGCAAGCTCCATCTTGAACTTGTCGCGATCGTAGTACTGCGTGCCGTTCGGCAGCGTCTTCATCTCGTGGCTGATGAG
>JAEYPL010000196.1 GCA_023410905.1 Pseudomonadota bacterium | reverse complement strand
ATGCATCCTGCCGCCCCGCGCGCAGGATCAGCACTTTGTCGACGATGTTGAGCAGCGGTGGACGCTGGGTCACGACCGCGACGGTGATCCCATTCTGCTTGGCGCGCTGCATGGCCTCGGTCAGGGCCTGCTCGCCGACAGCATCGAGATTGGAGTTCGGCTCGTCGAGCACGACGAGGGCCGGATCACCGAAGAAGGCGCGGGCGAGCGCGATGCGCTGTTTCTGGCCGCCGGAGAGCGGCGCGCCGCTGCGCTCGAGAACGGTTTCGTAGCCACTCGGCAGGTGGCAGATCATCTCGTGCACGCTCGTGAGCTGAGCGGCGCGATAGACCGTCTCGTCCGGCAGGTCACCGCGCATACGGCACACGTTCTCGCGGATCGTGCCCGGGAACAGCTCGACTTCCTGCGGGAGATAGCCGGTGAACTCGCCGAACTGGCGACGATCCCAGTTGCGCAGCTCCGTCGAGTCGAGGCGGATCTTGCCGGCCGTCGGATGCAAACAACCGACGAGCATCCGCGCGAGCGTCGACTTTCCCGAGCCGGAAGGCCCGACGATCGCCAGCGACTCGCCGGGCTTGAGCTCGAAGCTCACGCCATTGAGCACCGGCTCCTTGGTGCCCGCGGGCAGATAAAGCAGCTTGTCCGCAACCAGATGGCCCTTGGGTTTGGGCAGCTTCAGGCGCGGCGGCTCGTTGCGCAAGGCCTGCACGGCGGCACACATGCGTCCGTAGGCTGTCCACGCCTGCAGCACGCTTCGCCAGCCTTCGATCATGCCTTCGAGCGGCTGCAGGGCGCGACCGGCGATGATGGAGGCGGCAATCATCATGCCGCCCGTGAGATGACCGTTGAGCGCCAGATACGCGCCCCAGCCAAGAATGGCGATCTGCGTTGCGAGGCGCACGAAACGCGAAAGGCCGCTGATCCATACGCTGCGGTCCTGCGCATCCGCCTGCATGGTGAGGGCGGCGGCCTGCTCGCGGCCCCATTGCGCGACGCTTTCGTTGAGCATGCCCATGGCGTTCACGACCTGGGCATTGCGCGCGAGAGATTCGGCCTGCGCCTCGGCCTTCGAGCCGAAGACACCGGCTTGTCCGAGCGGTGCGGAAGTCGCGCGCTGATTGAGGATCGCGATCGCGATCAGCAGCAGGCCCGCGACCAGCACGAGATAGCCGAGCTGCGGGTGGATGAGAAAGATCGCCGCGAAGTAGAGAGGTGCCATGGGCGCATCGAACAGCACCAGCATGATCGGCCCGGACAGGAAGCTGCGAACCTGATGCAGATTGCGCAGGGGCTGGACGTTGCCGCTATCGGTCGCGGGGGCCTGAGCGATGATGCTGGCGATGATGGGACCGCCGAGGATCGTCTCCATGCGTGTCGCGAGGCGGCTCAGTACCTGACGACGCAGCGTGTCGAGCAAGGCAAGCACCGCGATCAATCCCATGACGACAAGCGTCAACATGAGCAGGGTGTGCAGGCTGTGGCTCGTGAGCACGCGGTCGGAGATTTGGAAGAGATAGATCGGCATCGTCAGCATAAGAAGATTGACGAAGACCGAGAAGATGCCGACGGCGACGAGGTTCTTGCGGGCGACGTCGCGCCAATGGGCGAGGGGATCGCCCGATTCTGTCGGTTTGCTCGACGTCTCATCCTCTGCAGTGCGAAGGAACGCCGGCTTGCCGAGCCAGTCCGGCCACCGAGCGAGCCGCCGGAGGTGCGCGATGCTTACGCCGTGGCGAGATTGCTCGCTGATGTTCGCGCTTGCACGCATATCCGGCCGCTTGAACAAATCAGCGGCCGGCGTGGTGCCGGTGTTGGATGTCCCCCCCGTCATCATCAGATCAATCCTTCACCCAGTCCGCGAAGTGCGATCTCCTGTTGGAGATGGCCGATCAGCGTCGGGAGCGGCATGCCGGCATCATCGCCGTCACCCGTGAGCACGCTGATGTCGAGTGCGATGTCGCCCGTGATGCCAGCGCCGCCGCTGTCGGTATTGAGCAGGCTTTCCTGAAGGCTGATGCCGAACTCGGTGTAGGCGCCGGCCTCGATGAGCTCGAATGCGTTCGCTTCGGCGGCCGCGGCGAACTGGAGCGCGCCCTGCGAGCCGACGGCATCGGACGGCGCGTTACCTGCGAAGAGGCCGCCGAGCAATCCGTCACCACCAAGACTTGCGGGCAAAAGATCGAGCACTGGCTGTGCGACCGGCGCCAAGGGGACCAGCAACGGTGAGATCGCCGGCTCGATGAGGTCGACAACGGGAGATGCAACTTCCAGCACCGGATCGAGAATGGGCTCGGCCGCATCGACGATCTGCACGACGGGCATCAGAATCGGTTCGACGATGTCGATGATGGGATCTGCGAGCTGCATCAGTTCGCCGCCGATGGCACCGACCGGATCGAGCAGTTCGCCGACATCCGCAGTCAGGGAGGCGACGGGGGCAATCAGCTGATCGAGCGTGGGCTCAAGTCCACCGACCACATCGTCGACGAGCGTTGCGACCGGCGAGAGGGCCACATCGAGCGTCGGTCCGAGTACGCCAGCGAGATCTTCGATGGTCTCGACGGTAGGGGCCAACAGTCCGTCCAACGTCGGGCCAAGGCCCTCGACCAGATCGCCGACGGTCTCGAGCACAGGAGGCAGCACGCCGTTCAAGTCCGGTAGCGCAATCTCGACACCGGGCAGATCGACGGTAGCTGCAGGACCATCATCCTCAGTCGCAGCCGGGGGAAGGCTGTCGGCTGCCGCCGAGCCCAGTACGTTCTCGAACTGCGGAACGGAAGCGGTGTCGCCCGCAAGCTCGACGGGCGGTTCCGCACCACCGGCGCTGATTTCGTTGAGAACACCGTTGCCCTCGACTGGCGCGGCCGCGCTCTGCGCGCCCGTCCCGTCGGCTTCCGAAATATCGAGTGCGCGCAGATCCGGGGTCGAGAGAAGCTGTGTGCCCCCTCCAGCAGAGGCCGATGAGCCTTCAGGAGTATTCAGGTCAGTGGCGGCGCCGGCCTGTGCCGCGCCACTCGCGAATGCGCTACCGACTGCAAGCTGGGCGAGGAAGAACGACCATGTCAGAAAGCTCCAGAGCCCACGTTCGCGCTGGGGCTCCTGCACGGCAAAGCCATCTTTTCCGGCGACGTCCAGAGCTCGTTCGCGAACCCGGTTCTCGTTGAGCATAGGCCTTCCTCCATGTGTTGACGGAGGACGAAAGGACAATCGCGTCGCCTCCGCCCGCGCTATCCCCCCTTCTTATTTGCTCGGGCGGGCAGCGCTGCCGCCCTGCCCGACCGAGCAATCCGTTCAGCCATCCATTCCGTCACAGCCGAGGATATCCAGGGCGGGGACGTCGAACAGCGATGATGTTGTTGTCAGCAAATCGAGCGTCGAGCCAAGGGCCGAAGCGAGATCGCCGGCCAGTGGCACGTTGCCGTCGTAAGCCTCGCCGCCGAGGATGCCACCCAAGGCACCGCCGTTCCCGACATCGAGCATGGCTGCATTCAGAAGGCTGCCGACGTCGGCGCCGGCACCATCGCCGCCACCGACGGCACTGAGGTTCGTACTGCTGCTGAGAATGCCGTCCTCGCCGAAGAGAGGGAGCTCGATGGTCGCGTCGGTCTCGCTATCGAGACTGACGAGGGGGAGGCCACCATCGCCATCATCACCAACAGGCGTAGCGATCTCGATGGGTGACAGCTCGATATCGAGCCCGCCTTTGGAATGCTCGCTCGTGACCAGCGAGACGTCGAGCGGAAGTACGGCCGAGATGCCGGTCCCCGACGCTATGGCGCCCGCGTCACCCGTGATGCTGATGTTCGGAAGAATGCCGAGTACGCCGGAGAGATCCACGCCTGGTCCTTCTGGACAATCGGCGGCAGGCGGCGGCGCTGGCTCGTGGCCGCAATCGGGCGCCTCCGGCGGTTGGGCCGGCTGCTTTGGGGGGCCACTTGATTTCTTGCCCATGATGAAACTCCTCGAATGGTTAGAGTGCAGGAGAACTGTTTCAACTTTGCTTTCAGAAAGCGAACAATTGTCTGCTTTCTCGGCAGGTGCCTTCTCTCGTGGGGTGCTGCCGGTCCATTTTCATATTGGTCGAGGGCGTGCTCATCGAAACTGTCGCATTGGCCAGTAATGATGAATCGAGAATATCCGGACGCGTGACGACAGTTGGCATGTGATCGTGCCCTATCCGGATTTCTCGAATAGCGGCAGAAATCCATCGCATTTTATGGAGTGAATTTACGATGCCGTAGGTGCATCCGCGTAAGAATGATTGTCGGGAGCGGATGCGATGAGAAGTCTGGAAGCACTCCTGCAGAATTTGGGCGTATCCGTTTCTGATGCTCAGGAACGGAGCCAGGGAGCTGCGTTCCTGCGCGTTGCGCGCGAGGCCTATCCGCTGTCGTCGGTCGTCTACGTTGCGCTCAATATTCCCATTACGAGAGATACCGCGACGCGGTTCATTCACTGTGTTTACGCTGACTCCTGGGCCCGGCACGCGATGAGCCGCGACCGCGTGAATATCGGACGCCTCGGGCTCGCACACATTTTCGATACGCGCGACGAATGCGCTGATAGCGATCCGCCAGCGGGCTTTAGTGCGCGAGATCTTGCGATCGAGCTCAGCGATTATCATGGCGAGTCGGCGGCTATGGTCATCAGTGCCGATGAGGGCATGGATGATTGGCCGTCCAGAAAGCCGACAATCGAGCGGGAATTTTCCGCGCTTGGGCAATATTTCCATCAGCATATGCTGCGTATTTTCGGTCGCGGTAGCGACAAGGCCATTATAGTTTCTGCGCGCGAGATCGACTGCCTGAAATGGATGGCCGCGGGTAAGACGGCGTGGGAGGTCAGCGCTATTCTCGGAATCAGCGAGAGGACGGTGCGGTTTCATCTCAATGCGGCCCGCGAGAAACTTCAGTGCACCACGACTACCCAGGCTGTTGCCAAGGCCGTTTCTCAGCAACTCTTCGTTCCTTAATGACCTGTCGTATGCGACAGCTGGCAGGTGTGACAGTTATTCGGTTCCATCAATTCGCCTAAACTCCGTACCGATCAAACTTTGCAGATCGGAGGCGACGATGTCAGCGTGCTCCCGGCACTACGAATGCAGAGGCGATGCAGAATGGGTAGAGGCCGAGACGGCCAGTCAGCCACACTTGGCCTCCCCGAGCTCGTCGCGGGCGGCCCTCGAGGCCATGATCGATCGGGCGTTTCACATGCGCGTCCTGAAAGAGATCGCCCATATCTCGCAGAACTATCCTGAGCTGCCGCTGGTCCTGACCGAGCGAACCATCTCCATTCCGCGCACCGTACCGGACGGGTTTGCCGTGTCGATCCACACGGAGCGCGGACATTATGTCGTCAGGCTCGGCGAGTGGCGCGACGAGTATGCGCTCGCGGACGAGGTCGTGGAACTGGTCGAAGCGGCGCTACGTGGCGACATTCGCATCCGCATCGATATCGACACCCATGGTCAGCATCATGTTGCGGAGCAGCGATTACCGGACGGAGCTTGGATCAAGCTGCCCCATCACGAGGAGACGCCCGGTGGAGCGACGATGGGCGGGCCGACCCGGACCATCTTCCTGCGCAATGGAGGCGGTTCGGTCTGAACTTGCCTGATGCGCGCCCCCGCGATCATGCGCTAACGTCCATCGGAAGCTCCACGATGGACACATGCAATGGATGCCATAAGGCTGCACGTGAACGGGGAGACGCGTGACGTAAGCGTCGATCCCGATACGCCTCTCCTCTACGTCCTGCGGAATGACCTCGGCCTCAAGGGAACGCGAGCGGGCTGCGCAGAAGGGCAGTGCATGAGCTGCACTGTGCTGCTCGATGGCCGACCGCAGACTGCTTGCATGGTGCCGGTCGGTTCCGTCGCCGGTCAGCGCGTAGAAACCGTAGAAGCGCTTGTCCGTAACGGCATCAACCATCCGCTGATCGACAGTCTGCTCGAGGAGCAGGCAGGGCAGTGCGGATACTGTCTCGCCGGCATTCTCATGCGTGCAAAGGCGCTGCTGGATCGCAGCAGCACGCCAAGCCGCGCCGAGATTGCTGCGGCGCTCGATGATCACCTCTGTCGCTGTGGTGCGCACGATCGCATTCTGCGTGCCATAGAGCGTGCGGCCGCGATGGGGAGGGCGCGCGCATGAGTACGATCGCCTCGTCTCCCAGCCTGAATGACAACCCGCACTGCAGCGATTGGATCGACCTTTCACGCGACGGCGTCGTCGTGCTCAAGTCCGGTAAAGTCGAGATCGGGCAGGGCATCGCCACGGCCCTCGTGCAAATCGCGGCCGACGAATTGGACGTTGCACCTGAGAGCGTTGCGCTCATCGCGGGGCGCACGGCGCTCGGTCCGCTCGAAGCCGGCACGTCCAGCAGCCTCTCCATCGAGACCGGCGGGCGCGCGGTTCGCCTCGCGGCATCTGCCACGCGAACGCTCCTTCTCGCGGAAGCCGCGAAGCTCCTGCAGGCCCCACCTGAGAGTCTCTCCGTCGAGCAGGGACGTATTGTGGCCAATGGCCGCGAGACGGATCTCAGCTACTGGTCGCTCGCCCTGTCCGTTGATCTGGCAGCGCCTGTTCTCGACCACGCACGACCGAAGATGCCAGCCGAGCGACGTCTCGCCGGCACGTCGATGCCGCGCATCGACCTCGCGACCAAGGCAACGGGCCCTGGCTTTATTCATGACATCGAACTGCCGGGGATGCTGCACGGGCGCACGCTCGATCCACCCGCCTCGCGACGGCGCCTCGAAACATTTGATGAGACGGCTTTCGAGCGCGCGTTCCCGAGTGTGCAGTTGGTCCGCGATGGTTCGTTTGTCGGCATCATCGCGGAGCGGGAGGATGTCGCCATCCGCGCAATCGCGCGCGCCGCAAAGCTCGCCACGTGGTCGCAAGGTTTCACAGTGCCCTCGCTCATGCGCGAGGCTGTCGATGCCGATCCGGCGGAGCCTGAAATCGTCATCGAGAAGGGCGATGTCGCGTCAGCAGAAGGGCGCACATTCGCAACCGAGATCGAACGGCCGTACATCGCGCACGCATCGATCGCGCCCTCGTGTGCCATTGCGGTTTGGCGTGACGATGCGCTCGAGATTCATTCCCATAGCCAGGCGGTGCACGACATGCGCGCGCCTCTTGCCAAGGCACTGGGCATCGATGCGAGCCACGTCGTCGTCATTCATGCGCCGGGTGCCGGCACGTACGGTCATTCTGGCCAGGACGACGCGGCCTACGAAGCAGCCATGCTCGCGCGTGCGGTGCCCGGGCGTCCCGTGCGTGTGCTGTGGTCGCGCGCGGCTGATTTCTCACTCGCGCCGCTGGGGCCAGGCGCGATCGTGAAGGCTGAAGCCAACGTCAACGCGGACGGGCGTATCACCGCTTTTACCCTTCAAGTCCAGAGCCAGGCGCACGTATCGCGACCTGGCCGCGGCGGAACGATCAATCTTGTTGCGGCCGAGCGTCTGGCCGTTCCCTTGGAAAAGAAGTCGCCGCCCGATGTCCCGCTCGACCGTGGTGGCGGTGCGGATCGCAATGCAATTCCGCTCTACGCATTTCCGAACATTCACATCTCGAAGCGCATTCTGCGCAATCTGCCATACCGCACGTCGGCTTTGCGCGCGCTCGGCGGCCACGCGAACATCTTCGCCATCGAGACGCTGATGGACGACATAGCGGCGGAGATCGGAATCGATCCGGTCGCGCTGCGGATCAAGCATCTCGATGACCGGCGCGCCGTCGAGGTAATTGAAAGGGCAGCGGAGATGGCAGGCTGGCCCGGTCCTCAGGTTCCGGGCGAAGGCCTCGGCATTGGCTTCTGCCAGTACAAGAACCGGAGTGCGTATTGCGCCATAGTTCTGCGCGTCGTGTGCGATGAGCGCGTGCGCGTGACCCACGCCTGGGCGGCGGCTGATGCCGGCGAGGCCATCAATCCCGATGGCATCAAGAACCAGATCGAGGGCAGTATCATCCAATCGACAAGCTGGACGCTCAAGGAACGCGTGAGCTTCGAGGGGGATGCGGTCGCGACGCGCGACTGGGAAGGCTATCCCATCCTGCGCTTTTCGGAGGTGCCCGAGATCAAGGTTGACTTGATCGTGCGGCCGGAGCTGCCTGGATTGGGCGTCGGCGAAGTCGCCATGGGCCCGACGGCGGCAGCTATCGGAAATGGTGTGCGTCGTGCGCTCGGGATCCGCGTTCGGAGCCTCCCCATTACGCGTGACGCGATCCTCGCCGCCGCAACATAGCTAATGGCGACAGGCATGGAGGGCGCGTAGCCCTCCGTGTTCTCGACGCGTTCCCGTTCTACAGGGCAGGCGGGCCAGGGCACCGCGCTGTTTGTCCGTGTCAGGAACTATCTGGAGCATGCTATCGTTTTGCCTTGAGGTTCCCCGCTTATCCGCCCCTGCTGCCTGCGAGTGCCGCGTCATGCCAAAGCAAGCTCGTGCCTATTGGAAAGGCTTTCTCCGCCTCTCTCTCGTTTCGATTCCGGTCGAGATCTACAACGCCGTGGAGTCGAAATCCGAGATTTCGTTCCGGCAGATCCACAAGCCGTCCGGGCGGCGCATCAACTACGAGAAGGTTGTGCCCGGTATCGGCAAGATCGACAACAAAGACATCGTCAAAGGCTACGAGGTCGATACCGACACGTATGTAACGCTCGAGCCAGAGGAGGTCGATGCCGTCAAGCTCGAGAGCAAGAAGACGATCGACATCGCTCAGTTCGTTGATGTCGCGGAGATCGACTGGCGCTACTTCGAGCGGCCCTACTACATCGTGCCGGCGGATGAAGTTGCGAGCGAAGGCTATGCGGTCATTCGCGAGGCCATGCGCAAGACGGGCAAGGCGGGGCTTGCTCAGGTTACGATCGGCGGGCGCGAGTGGCTGGTCGCGATCGCACCGCTCGATGATGGCCTCGTCATGGTCATGCTGCGCTATGGCGACGAGCTGCGCGATGCGGGCGACTACTTCGACGAAATTCCGAAGAGCAAACCGGACAAGGAAATGGTGGATCTCGCTGCCGAGCTCATCGGCCGCAAGACTTCCGCATTCGATGCCGCGAAGTTCGAGGATCACTACGCGACGGCGCTTAAAGCGCTCATCAAGGACAAGCTGAAGGGGCGGCGGATCGTTGCGCACGCCGAAGACGAGCGCCCCAAAGGTGCGAACGTGGTCGACCTCATGGAGGCGCTCCGCCGCAGTGTCGGCGGCGGCAAGAAGCCGGCTGCAAAGGCCGCGCCAAAGCGGCGCGCAAAACCAAAGCCATCCGGTCGGCGCGCCGGCTAGCGGATAGGTGACGATGGCGGGCAAGAAACTCTCCGAGTACCGCGCGCGCCGAGACTTCACGAAGACGGCCGAGCCGAGTGGCGCACGCGCGATCAAGCCGGGCGAGTACCCGCGCTTCGTGATCCAGAAGCACGACGCGACGCGCCTGCATTACGACCTTCGCCTCGAAGTCGACGGTGTGTTCAAATCCTGGGCCGTGACGCGCGGACCGTCACTCGATCCGAGTGACAAGCGCCTCGCCGTCGAGGTGGAGGATCATCCGCTCGACTATGGTGATTTCGAAGGAACGATCCCCGAAAAGGAATACGGTGGCGGCACGGTCATGCTCTGGGACCGGGGTTTTTGGATGCCGGAAGGCGATAAATCCGTCGATGCCATGCTTCGCGATGGCGATTTGAAGTTCGTGGTTGCGGGCGAGAAGCTCAAGGGAAGCTGGGTGCTGGTGCGCATGGCGGGCGATCGCTATGGTGGCAAGCGTACGAACTGGCTGCTCATCAAACATCGTGACAAGTGGGCGCGCACGAATACACAGGGCGATGTGCTGAAGAAGGATCGCTCTGTAGCCTCCGGACGCACGATGGCGCAGATCGCCGCTGGAAAGGGCAAGAGGCCGAGCGCGTTCATGAGCGGGCGCGGGCGTGCATTCAAGCCTGATGCCGTTTGGAGCACTGCCGACAAACCTGCGACTCCGGTGCGCCGTGCGTCGGCGCGCGCACGCAGCAGTGCTAAGCGCTCATCGTCCGCCAAAAGCGCTGACGGTGTACTCGGCATTGCGATCTCCAAGCCGGAGAAGGTGCTCTGGCCTGCCGACGGTGACACGCGGGCCGTCACCAAGCTCGATCTCGCGCACTACCTTGCCGACGTGAGCTCCTGGATGCTCCCTCATATCCAGGGCCGCCCGTGCTCGCTGCTCCGCGCGCCGGATGGCATCGACGGCCAGACATTCTTTCAACGTCATGCCAAGCTCGGTCTCGACGAGATCACCGAGATCAAGATTGCCGGCGATCGCGAGCCTTATGTGCAGATCGACACCGCCGAGGGGTTGGTCGCCATGGGGCAGATGGGTACGCTCGAGTTTCATCCGTGGAACAACGCGCCGGACAAGCCGGACGTGCCCGGCCGCCTCGTCTTCGATCTTGATCCGGGACCAGACGTACCCTTCGATGACGTGGTTGCTGCTGCGGGTGAGCTCAAGACGCGCGTCGAGGCCGTCGGTCTCATACCATTCTGCAAGACGACAGGTGGCAAGGGACTTCATGTCGTGACACCGCTCCGCGTCACGGCGCGCGATGGCATTGGCTGGGATGAAGCCAAGATGTTCGCGCAAACGCTCTGCGCTGGCATGGCTGAAGACCAACCCGAGCGCTATCTCATCAAGATGACGAAGTCGCTGCGCAAGGGGCGCATCTTTCTCGACTATCTGCGCAATGACACGAAGGCGACGGCGGTGGCGCCGCTGTCGCCGCGCGCGCGTCCTGGTGCAACCGTATCCATGCCACTCACGTGGGATCAGGTCCGCGCCGGCCTCGATCCGCGACGCTTCAACGTGTGGACGGCGACGAAGCTCCTCGCGCGCTCTCCGGCATGGAAGGACTATGGCAAGAGCGCGCGGTCATTGAAGGCTGCCATCCGGAAGTTGATCGCATAGGACGCGGCGATGGCACGTGCACAGCAGAAGTCCAGCGTTTCCAAGAAGGCTGTTCCCGGCAGCAAAGCCGGCCCGCTTCCTGATTTCGTGCCGCCCTGTCTTGCCGAGCGCCAAAAGAGTGTGCCTGAGGGGGATGAATGGCTTCATGAAATCAAGTTCGACGGCTATCGCCTCGAAGCACGCCTCGACAAAGGCGAGGTCACGCTCTTCACCCGCAATAATCTGGACTGGACGAAGCGCTTTCCGCGGGTCGCCAAAGTGCTCGCGACGCTGAATGTGGAGACGGCGCTCCTCGATGGCGAGGTCGTGGTCGAGCGCGAGGATGGAACGACCAGCTTCTCCGAGCTGGTGGCGGATCTCAAAGCGGGAAATCGTGCTCGCATGGTCTTCTACGCTTTTGATCTCCTCTATCTCAACGGGATGGATCTGCGCGGTGCCAGGCTCGTCGAGCGCAAGCGCGTGCTGGCGGGAGTTCTCAAAGGGCGAAAGACAGGGCCGTTGCGATTGAGCGAGCACCTCACGGGGGCGGGGCGGCAGATGCTCGATGAAGCCTGCAATCTCGGCCTCGAGGGGATCATTGCCAAGCGTGCGGACAGTCCATATCGATCAGGGCGGACCGGCGACTGGATCAAGATCACGTGTCACCTGACCGATGAGTTCATCATCGGCGGATACGTGGATTCGACGGCTCAGAAGAAGGCAATCGGCGCGCTCGTGCTCGGCAGGTATCAGCGCGGCAAGCTGCAATACATGGGGCGTGTCGGTACTGGATTCAGTCGCGCCGTCGCGGCGGAGCTTTGGCAGACGGCTCAGTCGCGGCGCAGAGCGACCTCGCCTTTCGCTGACACGCTCGATCCGTTGCAGCGCCGCGGTGTGGTCTGGATCAGGCCAGAGCTTGTCGCGGACATCGAATATCGCGCGCTGACCGGTGACGGCCTTCTGCGACACGCGGCATTCAAGGGGCTCAGAGAGGATAAGACTGCGAACTCGGAACGCGCAGCGTCGAGAAGTCGTGCATTGCGCTGACGGACAATCGCGCGAACGCGCTAGCTGGGCGCCATAACCTCGTCTTCATCCGCGACGGCAAAGCGGGATACGGTAACTGTGCTCACATGCCTCATGAGCACGGGCAACCACAGCTTCTCCAGGTCGCCACTTCTATGCTGGTCGAGCGCTTGCTCGTCGGCATATTCTTCGTGAAGAGTGAAGAGGAGTGGATCCGTCGGCGAGCGCAGGTAAGTGAGGAAAGTGCACCCAGGCTCCTCGTCGAGAACTGCCGCGATGTAGCTTTGCAGAAGCGCCTCGAATCGATCGCTGCGACCTTCCTGCACGTGCACCTTTCGGTAGAAGCCGATTGCCATAGCGCCCCCCATCGACCGTGAAGGCACGCCGCCTCCATGGCGAACCCGAGTGTTACATTGCGCCAATACTCGGACCAAGCGTGTCGTGCCCATTTTCCAGGCTTTGCCCATCCGCGAATGCAAAAATATCTCGCACGAAAAATGCCGGGATATCTGAATGTCGCATCACCGATCTTTGATCGAGATGAGGGTTTCTCGGGCGTTGGCCCTGCGCAGGCAGCCTTGTTGTTGGTGCGATTGGGGCGCAGCATGACTGTCGCCAAGTTGGATTGAACCAACGGCTATCAGGGAGTTGACGCCATGGAAAAGATTTCACGGCGCGCTGCGCTATTGGGCGCGAGCGCGGTTGCGACGCTGTCTGCAGGTTCTGGCCTGGTGGGCGCGGCCATGGGCCCCAACGACAAGTTCGATCTGCTCATCAAAGGCGCGGATGTACTCGATCCGAGCCAGGGGCTTCGTGGAAAGCGCGACATCGGCATTCGGTACGGTCTGATCGAAGCGCTCGAAGAGGACATTCCCGCCGCGCGCTCGAACCGCACGCTTACCGCGACCGGCAAACTCGCGGTGCCGGGCTTGATCGATCTCCACGCGCACGTCTTTCCGTATGGCTCGGCCATCGGTATACCCGCTGACGAGCTTGTCGCAGAGCAGGCGACGACGACGCTGGTTTCAGCGGGCGACGCGGGCGCAAACAATATTGCGGCCTTCAGGCGCTTCATTGTTCCGGCCACCCGGGCGCGCCTTTATGCCTTCGTACATATTGCGAACCACGGTCTTACCGGCTTTCCAGTACCGGAGCTTTACAACATCGATTTTGCGCAGGTGGATGCGGCCGCGCGAGCAATCGCCGAGAACGCCGACATCGTTCTCGGTGCCAAGGTGCGCATGAGCGAGAACGTCATCGCCAAGCACGGCCTCGAGCCTCTGAAGAGAGCGATACTGGCGTGCGAGCGCGCGGGAACCGGCGGCAAGGTGATGTGCCACATTGGCGGCGTCGAGACGCCCGCTCTCATGTCCGAGATCCTCGATTTGCTACGAGGAGGAGACGTGCTGACGCACGCTTATAGCGGTGCGCCGAACATCGCCAACCAGTTCACCAACATCGTCCAGGACGGCAAGCTGCTGCCAGCGGCGGCCGAAGCCAAGAAGCGCGGGGTGGTGTTCGACGTCGGGCACGGCGGCGGTTCGTTCGACTACACGATCGCGGAAGCCGCGATCGCGGGCGGTGCCGGGCCAGACGTCATCTCGTCCGATATCCATGTGTTCAGCGGCAACACGCCGGGCAGGCCCTATCTCACATGGGTCATGAGCAAGTTCATGAATCTCGGCTACACCCTGGAGCAGGTCGTCACCATGGCAACGGCGACGCCGGCCAAGGTCATCGGCAAGTTACCGAAGGCAGGCACGCTGCAGGTGGGGGCGCCCGGCGATGTGTCTCTGCTCGAGGTCGTCGAGGGGCCCGTGAGCTTTGTCGACACGCGCAACAACAAGCGCGAAGGCAAGATCCATATCAAGCCCGCCGGCGCGATCGTCGCAGGTGTCGCATATGGCCGGCCGTACCAGTCGCCATTCGCCGTGCGTTGATTCGAGGGGGGCAGGGTGCCGGCTAGACCGCCCCTGGTCTACCGTGTCTGTGTACCGCCCGTCGTGGGGGCGACGGGTGATCGTCACCGCTTCCGGCGCATCGTCTTTGGGGGGGCGCCAGATGCAGGTGCCCGTCGTTCCCACTCTGCGTCTTATGACCCTGAATTTATTGGCGCTTTTGGGAGCGGCTTGGCGGAGAGGGAGGGATTCGAACCCCCGGTACGGTTGCCCGTACTCCGCATTTCGAGTGCGGCGCGATCGACCACTCTGCCACCTCTCCGGAGCCGCGTACCTGCGCCTCGCTGAGGCCCCGGTTCGACGGCGCGCGGACCATATCTTGCGTCCCCCCGGAGCGCAAGCGGGCCCGCACCCAGAAAAGATGCGTCATTCGAGCTTGAGTGTGGTCTCCGACTGGCCCCGCGGCGAAACCAGAGTAATGCGGATGGTCTTGCCCTTGAGATCGGCGATTTCGGCCCCCTCCGTCAGATCGACGACGAAGCTTGCACGATCCCTCTCAGTCGGACCATCGCGCATGGCCATGGGGATCCAGAGGCCGTCCGGCGCCTCAACGAAAACATCCCCGCCCTCGGCTCCGCCAGGGAAGACGGCATCCAGACGGATGGACGGTTTCTCGCCGCTGAGGGTCACCACGGCCTTGCTGAGATTGGGATCGGCGGGACGCCGCGCGCCGAGCGGGCGAGGTACGCGATCGAACGCGTCGGCGAGGTCGCTCGCCATGGGGTGCTTCTCAGCGTTTGCCGGTATGAGCAAATCGAGATGTGCCTGTACCGGGATGCATATGTCCTTGCAGACGCCGTACTCGAGCAGAACCGTGAGCTTGATGTCGCGTCCCGGCTCGGCCGGCCGCACGACGAGCGGCAGCATGAGATGCCGCTTGTAGCCGATCGTGTCGCCGGCACGGTCACTCTGACGGCCGGGTGCTGGATAGCGCATCTCGACGGACGCAATATTGGTGGCGTCCGACCATTCCAACTGCGGCGGTACGCCCGACGAACCCGGATTGCGCCAGTACGTCTTCCAGCCATTCGCAAGCTCGATCTCGATGCCGGCCGCGAGTGTGCCCGCGGGAGCATCAGGCGCACGTCCGCCAGCAATGAGGCGCGCACGGGCGTGCGGCTCGGTGGCCCAAGGCGAAGCAAGGGCCGCCGTCTCGGCGGCGGCACTCTGAAGCAGCGCCGACAGCAGCAGCCCCATTACGGGGATCGACAGATTACGGTGCAGATTGGTTTTCACCGGGGGCCTCCACGGGCGGCGATCGTAGCCGTGCGCCCTGCAAAGTGAAGTGACGTTCCGCTCTCGGCGGATCAAGTTTCGGTGCATAGGGGATCGGAAGTCACTTTCAACGCAAGGGCAATGCCGGAGCGGCGCCATACTGCAAAACGGCTTCACATCCAGCGGCTGCAAGCGTTAGAGTTAAGCCATGGATCAGGCACGCAAACGCCGCGCTTCGGGGCCGAGCTATCTCAGCGGCCAGCTTCTCGTTGCTATGCCGACGATGAGCGACCGCCGTTTTCGCCGGTCGGTTATCTACATGTGCTCCCACTCCGCTGAGGGGGCCATGGGGCTCATCGTCAATCAACGCTCGCCCGATGTTTCGCTGGGCGATCTCGTGGATCAGCTCGGGCTTGGGGAGAGCGGTACGGATGCCTTCCTCGAGCAGAGCGTATTGAACGGTGGGCCGGTCTCGACCGAGCGCGGCTTCGTGCTCCACACCAACGACTACTTCGCCGATGAGGCGACACTCGCCATCAGTGACGGCATCTGCCTGACGGCGACGATCGAGATCCTGAAGGCCATGGCGGCCGGACAGGGGCCACGCCGCTCGGTGCTGGCGCTCGGATACTCGGGTTGGGCGCCGGGCCAGCTCGAAGCGGAGATCGGTGCCAACGGCTGGCTGAATTGCCCGGCGGATCGCGATCTGATCTTCGATGCCGATC
>JAEYPL010000175.1 GCA_023410905.1 Pseudomonadota bacterium | reverse complement strand
AAGCTGCCGACCGCGTGCGTCATCGCGCCGAGCTCGTCCCTATCGTGCGCACGATCATGCGCTCGGCGACGCGAGATGCCTGGCGCACGCGTCTTGAGGCGCTCGGTATTCCGTGCGGCGCAATTCGCAGCGTGGGCGAAGTATGCGAGAGCGATGTGTTGCGCGCACGGGGCATGATCGTGGAGATGCCGCACACCACGGCCGGGATCGTCAAAGGGATCAAGAACCCCGTGCAGATGAGCAGCACGCCACTGAACGGCTACAGCCCACCGCCGACGCTTGGGGAGCACACGAGCGCGGTCCTGCAGGACCTTCTCGAACTGTCGCATCGCGATGTCGAACGCCTGCGTGCGTCCGGAACAATCTGAGAGCGCATGGAATGGCAGGCGATCGTGATCAGGAGCAGGACATCCAGCCGTGGCAACGAGGGGTCCTTGACGTGTTCAAGGTCGGGAAGAAGTCAGTGCATGACGCCCGCCGCGACACCGACCTGCTTGGGGAATAGCGTTGAGGGCCCGACGTAGATTTCTCGGCAATCGCAGTGTTATCGGCCTTGATATCGAAGTGCCAACCCGTGCTCCCGATCGTCGAGTAGCCGAGCAACAGTTACATCGCCAATTTTGCCAGTATGGTTTTCTTCAGGCCCCTCAAAACAAATTGTACCTCTGTGCGAGTGGCAGCCTCGACGCTGGCTTGCAGGTAATCAGCTCCCCGTCGGCGGTCACCTGATACGTCTTCGGGTCAACGGCGATGCTGGGCAGAGCATCGTTGAGCTTCATGTCGGCCTTGCTGAGTCCACGGCACTTGCGCACCGCTTCTAGCCGCTTACTCAGGCCATAACCCTTCACCTGCCCTTCCGACAACGAGGCCTCGCTGACGAAAAGGATCGATGTCCCGCGGACACCCGCACCGGTCGCAGCAAACATCGGCCGCATGTAGAGTGGCTGCGGCGTCGGAATGGAGGCATTGGCATCACCGATCTGGGCAAACGCAATGAAGCCGCCCTTGAGGACCATCTCCGGCCGCGCCCCGAAGAACGCCGGCTTCCACAGAACAAGGTCGGCGAACTTACCCTTTTCAACCGAGCCGATGAGATGGCTCATGCCATGGGCGATCGCTCCATTGATCGTGTACTTCGCCACGTAGCGCTTGATGCGGAAGTTGTCATTGCCTGACACGTCCTCCGGCAGCTTGCCGCGCTGGCGCTTCATCTGATCGGCGATCTGCCAAGTCCGTGTGATGACCTCGCCTGCCCGGCCCATCGCTTGACTATCCGAAGTCATCATCGAGATGGCGCCAAGGTCGTGCATCACACCCTCAGCCGCGATGGTCTCAGCGCGAATACGACTCGCAGCGAACGCCACGTCCTCGGGGATGTTCTTGTCCAGATGGTGGCACACCATGAGCATGTCGAGATGCTCGGCCACGGTGTTGATCGTGTAGGGATTGGTCGGGCTCGTCGAGCTGGTGAGGATGTTCGGCTCCGAGCAGACACGCATCAGGTCCGGCGCATGGCCACCGCCGGCGCCCTCACTGTGATAGGTATGGATGGTGCGGCCGCCAAACGCCTTGATCGAGTCTTCGACCGTGCAGGACTCATTGATCGTGTCTGTATGGATGGTGACCTGTACGTCATAGTCATCCGCCATGGCGAGGCAGGTGTCGATGGCGGCGGGCGTCGTCCCCCAATCCTCGTGCAGCTTCAGCCCGCCGGCGCCGGCCAGGATCTGTTCCTTCATGCCGTCGGGCTTCGAGGAGTTGCCGCGACCCGTGAAGACGAAGTTGACCGGGATTTGGTCGGTGGCCTGCATCATCAGGCGCAGATAGGCGGGATTCGGCGTGCATGTGGTGGCGAGGGATCCTGTCGCCGGTCCGGTGCCGCCGCCAACCAGCGTGGTCATTCCGCTTGCAATTGCCGTGAACGGCTGCGGTGGACAGATGTAGTGGAAGTGCGTGTCGACGCCGCCGGCAGTCAGGATGAGACCCTCTCCGGCAATGACCTCGGTGTTGACGCCGATGACGAGGTCAGGATCGACACCCGCCATCACGTCGGGATTGCCGGCCTTACCGATGCCGGCAATATGGCCGTTCTTGACACCGACATCGGCCTTCACGATGCCTTTGTAGTCGATGATCAGGACATTGGTGATGACGCAGTCGAGCGCGATGCTCGAATCCACGCCGGCTGCTTGTCCCATGCCGTCCCGGATCACCTTGCCGGCACCAAAGACGCATTCGTCGCCGTAGACGGTGAAGTCCTTCTCGACCTCCGCGATGAGGCACGTATCGCCGAGCGGCACCTTGTCGCCAGTCGTCGGGCCAAACAGCGTCGCGTAGGCGTTCCGCTTGATTTCATAAGCCATGGTCGCGGTTCCCCCTTACGCCTTGCTGCTGCCAGTGAGCGCCTCGAAGCGTTCCAGCGCGGTCTTGCGGTTGCTCGTGCCGACGGCGCCATCTGCGAGATTGTTGCCGCCGCGAATGACCTTGTTTCCGGCGATCTCGACCAGCGTCACCGTCTTGGTCTCTCCCGCCTCGAAGCGGATGGCCGTGCCGGCAGGAATGTCCAGGCGCTTGCCGTAGGCGGCCTTACGGTCGAACTCCAGGCGTGGATTGGCTTCCACGAAGTGGAAATGACTGCCAACCTGGATGGGGCGCGTATCGGTATTGGTCGCGCTGATGGTTGCGACCTCGCGGCCGTCGTTGAGCACGAGTGCGCCATCCGCCGTGGTGATCACACCGGCGTTCTCATCCTCGGCGCTCTTGAAGAGGGACGGATCAGGCAAGGGCAGGAAGCTGCCGTAGAGAGCAAGCTTCAGATCGCCCGTCGCCGCGGCCACAGGAGATCGGACGGCGACGAGCTTGGTGCCGTCAGGAAATGTCCCCTCGACATGAACTTCGCCGATCATCTGAGGGACGCCCGGCTGCACCTCGCGATGCCCGAGAATTTTACCACCGAGCGCCATCAGCTCCGGCACAGAGTGCTGGCCGTCGCGCATGAGCTCGAGGAGCACTGTGGAGATCAGGGCGAT
>JAEYPL010000128.1 GCA_023410905.1 Pseudomonadota bacterium | reverse complement strand
GGCCAACCCTGGCGGCGGCGCGCTGCGAGGGCCCGGCATGGGCGGCGGCGGCATGGTCTGCGAAGGGATCGTCGGCGGACGGGCACCATTCGCGGCGAAGGCGGGGTTGGCAGGCCGCGGTGTCCTGACGGGCTCGGGCGGCGGGCCCGCGCCGGTGGTGCGGGCTGCGATTGCGGGCTGGGTGACCGGTGCCGGCGCGTCCTTCTCCTTGCCAGCAGCGCCATTAGCCCCGCGCTGTGCTCCCATCTTCATCGCGCGCCGGCCCATCTTCTTCTCGGACTTGGCGACGAGGCGGATGAGCTGCTGCGCATCGCGCTCCGACATCGGATGCCCATAGTAGAAGCCCTGGGCATATTCGCAGCCGAGCGCACGCAGGAAGGCCGCATCCTCGGGCGCCTCGACGCCTTCAGCAACGACCTTGTGGCCAAGCTCATGAGCGAGCAGCACGATGGCACGCACGACGGCCGCGCCGTTGTCGCTATCGGTTGCCCCCTGAACCAGCGCCTTGTCGATCTTGAGCGTGTCGAACGGAAAACGCTGGAGATAGGCGAGCGAGGAATAGCCTGTCCCGAAGTCGTCGATTGCGAGATCGGCGCCGGCCCCCTTGATGAGCTCGAGAACGTGCGTCGCACGCTCAGGATTTTCCATCACGAGGGATTCGGTCACCTCGAGGCGCAGCGAGCCGCGCGGCACGACATTCCGGCCGAGCAGATGGCGGATCTCGGGTACGATGTCGGCCTTGAGAAGCTGGCGGCTGGAGACGTTCACGCTGACGAACAGCGGCTGCTCGGCGCGCGGCAGCACCGCCTGCCATTTCGCAACCTCGCCGATGGCGCGCGAGAGCACATAGGAGCCGAGCTTGACGACGAGATCGGTTTCCTCGGCGACTGGAATGAACTCCGCGGGGCTGAGCTGTCCGTAGCGCGGATGCTCCCAGCGCACGAGTGCCTCGAAACCGACGAGGCTCTCGTTCGAGAGCGCGACAATCGGCTGGTAAAGCACCGTGAGGCGGCCCTGATCGATGGCACGGCGCAGATCGCTTTCGATGGCGATGCGCTCGTCCTTCTCGCCACGCATCTGCGGCGTGAAGATCTCGATGCGATCGGTGCCGGCGCGCTTGGCGCGGTACATGGCCGTCTCGGCTTCGCGAAGCAGCTCGCGCGCATCCGTCTGGTTCTCGTCGGCTGTGGCGATGCCGATCGAGCCCGTGAGGATGATCTCCTGGTTCGCGATCTTGATCGGCGAGCGTAACGAGCGGCGCAGGCGCTCGGCGAGCATGGCGAGTTCGCGCGGATCATGCTGGACGGGAATGAGGATGGCGAACTGATCACCGCCAATGCGGGCGAGCGTGTCGCTCGTGTTGAGCGTGCGCTGCAGGCGGCGCGCGACCGTGAGCAGCAGACTGTCGCCGACGACGAGACCGAAAGCGCTGTTGACGCTCTTGAACTTGTCGAGATCGAGCAGGAGGATCGTCGGCCTGAGCGCGGGATCGCTGCGCCCGCGCTCCATAGCCATGGCGAGGCGGTCGATGAAAAGCTCACGGTTCGGCTGGCCGGTAAGGCTGTCGTGCACGGCATCGTGCATCAGGCGCTCACGGGCGCGCCGCGAATCCGTGACATCGCGAATGAGGCCGACACAACGGAGCGAACGGCGATCGGACGTCGGCACTGCAGCGCCGTCGATCTCGAACCAACGGTACGTACTGTCGGCGTGGCGAATGCGGAAGTCGAGGTTGACCGTACCGCCGGATTTGTCCTTCACGCCCTGGAAGAGCAGCAACAGGCGCTCGCGATCGGCCTGATGGAGATAGCTCAGCAGATCATCGACCTTGCCCGAGAGATCGCCGGGCCTGAGCCCGAGCGTCGCCTCGATGAGCGGATCCATCTTGATTTCGTCGCGACGCGCGTTCCACTCCCACACGCCGACACTGGCCATCTCGATGGCCGTCGCGCGGAGCTGACGGTCCGACGGACTGTTCGCGAACGCGGGTTCCGTGACGCGGAAGGCGAACTGGGTCACGGTGAAGCCGATTAGCAGCGTGATCAGCACGAGGCCGGCGAGCAGACCGGAGATGGCGATCTCGCCAGAGAGGCGCCCGGTTAGCGTCATGGTCGCGCCGAAGAGCCAGACAGCCAGCAGTATCCAGGTCGGCGCCAACGCGAGCGCACGATCGAGCCCGCGCAGGCAGAAGTAGAGAATGACGAGGCCACCAACCAGGCCGATGGCGCCGAGCGACAGGCGCGCGACGGTCGCGGCAAGACGCGGATCGAGCACCGCCGTCGCAACGATGATGAGCTGTCCGGCGATCCAGATCAGGAAGAGCATCCTGAGGAAGCTGTTCCACAGGTTGCCGCGCAGGAACGTGAACAGGAATATGACAAGGCTGGCAGCGACGGCGGCCTCCGCCACCGCGCGGTATTGAGCGTTGTCCTCCGGCCGCATGGGAAACAGCCGCGGCCAGAATCCGAAGTCGACGCAGAGCAGCGCCATCACGCACCACGCAACGAGCGCGGCACTCGGAAAGATCATCTTGTGATTGGCCGCGAAGACCGCGGTCAGGAAGATCGCGAGCAGGCCGGTGAAGCCGAGCAGAATGCCGTTGAAGAGCTGGCGGTCACGGTGGCGCTGCTCGTAGGCGACCGGCTTCCAGAGTTGCAGCGGCGCGACGCGCTCAGATGCCAGCTCGACGACGAAGGTCACCGTGCGGCCGGGCTCGATGCTGATGCGGAAGACGTCCGCGCTGTCGTTCCTGATGCGCTCGGGGACAAAGCCCTCGGACTGCGTGATGGCCTCGATGCGCCGTGCGTCGAGATCGGGCCAGATCACGCCGGAGCGCGTCGTCGAGTAGCGGTTGGCGGTAAGCCAGCGCTCAATGGTCTTGTTCGTCGGGTTACGCAGCGCGAAGACCAGCCAGCTCGGATTCGTACCGGGCGTCGTTGCGCGCACGTTCATGCGGAACGTGCCGCCGGTGGCATCGGGCGCCGTTTCGGCCTGGAGACTGTCGCCGCGCCCCTCGTACAGCTCGCCGTGGCTCGTGACGTCGATCCGGTCGGCGTCCTCCGAGATCTCGACCGCTTCGAGCGCGAGAGCCTGTGGCGCGACCGCCGTGAAGGCGAAAAGGACCACGATCATCATCGAGAGCAGGGCGAGCAGATTGCACAGGACGACGCGCCCACCAGGCTGCTGCCCGGCAGAACGTCCCCCCTTGCCCATGCCCCCCGGCATCATGCGTTCCAGTCCTCCTCGATCAACCCGAAGAGCACATGATCCTGCCACTGGCCGTTGATGCGCAGATAGCGGCGTGCGAGCCCCTCGCGGATGAAGCCATTGGCTTCAAGCACGCTCTGCGAGGCGAGGTTGTGCGGCAGGCAGGCGGCTTCGAGGCGATGCAAGCGCAGATCCTCGAACGCGAAGGGCAGGACAGCCGCAAGCCCGCGGCGCATGTGGCCCTTCCGGATATAGGGCAGGCCGATCCAGTAGCCGAGCGAGGCCGCTTGCGTGATGCCGCGCCGGACGTTGGAAAACGTGATGGCGCCGATGAGTTGGCGATCCTCGTCGCGGAAGATGAAGAACGCATAGCCGAGCCCGTCGCGGCGGTTGCGCTGGTAGAGGCGCACGCGCTCGCGGAAAGCCGCGCGGCTCAGCTCGTCGCTCGACCACTGCGGCTCGAAGGGCACGAGGTGGTCGCGACTGACACGGCGGACATGGGCCCACTGCTCGTAGTCGGCCATGGACGGCGGGCGCAGCCAAAGGCCATCGCCACGGATGAAGGCACTCGCCTCTTCGATGAAGGAAGGCCTCAGGAATGCCATGTCCGCCCTCCTTCCGCGTCAGGGACAGCAGTCACCGCCGAAATCACGGGCCGCGCGCTGGTGCTCAGCCGACCATAGATTCGATGGTGCCCCAGTCCCGTGAGCCCGATCAATGCCGCACTGCCCGCTGTTCAACGTTGTCCACGATACCCCGCCCGGCCTTGCCGGCTCCGGCGAGTGCGAATGAGAGCTTCGATCCAGTGACGAGCCGCTCGGCGAGCACGCGAACCTGCTCGGCGTCGACGGCGTCCACCTTCTCGACCAGCTCGGCTGTCGGCACGAGGCGGCCGAGCGCCAGCATCTGGCGGGCCATCTGCTCGGCGCGCGCGATCGGGCTCTCGAGGCTCATGAGCAGGCCGGCCTTGAGCTGTGCCTTGGCGCGGCGCACTTCGCCCTCTTCCGGGCGCGCGCCGGCCGCCTTGTCGAGCTCGGCCGAGACAACGTCGATCAACGTGCTCATCGTCTCCGGCCCGGTAGCGGCATGGACATTGAACATCCCCGTATCGCCGAGCCCCCAGGCGCTCGAATAGATCGCGTAGCAGAGCCCCCTCTTTTCCCGCACTTCCTGGAAGAGCCGGGACGACATCCCTCCACCGAAAAGCCCGGAGAACACCTGCGCGGCGTAGAAGTCGGGCTCGTGGTAGGACGGACTCTGGTACCCCATGACAACGTGGGCCTGCTCGAAGCGGCGCGATGACAAGCGCACCCCGCCCGCGTACTTCGCAGGCTTGGACACGACTCGCTTACCTCCACGAAGCGCTCCGAATAGGGCTTCAGCATGGCGCACCAGTGCCGCGTGATCGACGTTCCCTGCGGCGGAAAGCACCATTCCGCCAGCATGATAGCGCGCCTCTCGGAACGTGTGCATGTCCGCCGAGCTGAAGCGGCCAACAGTTCTGACGGTCCCGAGAATCGGCCGGCCGAGCGGCTGGCGCGGGAAGGCTGCATCCTGGATGAGATCCATGACGATCTCCTCCGGGCTGTCGCGGGTCGCCGCGATCTCCTGGAGGATCACGTTCCGTTCCCGCTCCAGCTCCTCACCCGGGTAGGTCGGGTTGAGCATGATGTCCGCGAGGATTTCGAGAGCGATGGCGAGATCATCCTTGAGCAGGCGCGCATAGAACGCGGTCGAGTCCAGGCTTGTCGCGGCATTCAGCTCGCCGCCGACCTCCTCGATTCCCTCGGCGATGGCGCGGGCCGTGCGCCGCGCCGTGCCCTTGAAGGCCATATGCTCGATGAAGTGCGAAATACCGTGCTCGCGCGTCCCCTCGTGCCGGGCGCCCGTCGCAACCCACACGCCGAGCGCGACCGTCTCCACATGCGGCATGTGATCGGAAATGATGGTCAGGCCGTTCGGGAGGCGCGTCTCGTTGAGATGCATGTCACACGCGTCCTGCGCGAGCACGCTCGCTGACATAGCGGGCGATCGCCGCGGCATCGTTCGGCAGCACGGTGACGCGCTCCGAGAGCGTGCGCTGGCGCGTCACGACCTCGGGCTCGGCTGGCGCGCGGCCGACAGCCTTGCAGATGGCATCCGGGAACTTCGCCGGATGCGCCGTCGAAAGCGTGATCATCGGCACATCGGCGCGGCGTGCGACGCGGCGCGCGGCCGATACGGCAACAGCCGTGTGCGGGTCCGCGAGATAGCCGGTCTCGGCTTCGAGCGTACGGATCATCGCGAGCGTCGCTGCTTCATCCGTGCGTTCGGCGTCGAAGCCATCGGCGAGCTGGCCGTGCTCGCCCTGAGTCAAAGCAAAACCGCCGCGCTCGGAAAGATCGCGCATGAGGCCGTTGACGCGCTCGGCATTGCGCCCGGTCAGCTCGAACAGCAAGCGCTCGAAGTTCGAGGAGATCTGGATGTCCATGCTGGGGCTGAAGGTTGCAGCGACCTCGCGGCTCTCGTAGCGGCCCGTCTCCAGCATGCGCGTGAGGATGTCGTTCACGTTCGTCGCGATGACGAGCCGGTCGATCGGCAGGCCCATGCGCTTGGCGGCATAGCCCGCGAGCACATCGCCGAAGTTGCCTGTCGGCACGGCAAAGCTCACCGTACGGCCCGGCGCCCCGATCGCAACGGCCGACGTGAAGTAATAGACGATCTGGGCCATGAGGCGCGCCCAGTTGATCGAATTCACGCCCGCTAGGCCGAGCCGGTCGCGGAACGGTAGATCATTGAACAGCGCCTTCACGATATTCTGGCAGTCGTCGAACGTGCCCTTGACCGCGATGGCGTGGACGTTCGCCTCCGTCGGAGTCGTCATCTGGCGACGCTGCACATCACTCACGCGGCCCTCGGGAAACAGCATGAAGATGTCGATGGATTCGCGCCCGCGGAAAGCCTCGATCGCCGCGCCACCCGTATCGCCCGACGTGGCACCAACGATCGTTGCCGTGCGCTTGCGCCGCGTGAGTGCGCGATCCATGAGGCGCGAAAGCACCTGCATGGCGACGTCCTTGAAAGCGAGCGTCGGCCCGTGGAAAAGCTCGAGGATCCAATCCGACGGACCGACCTGCACGAGCGGCGTCACCACGCGATTGTTGAAAGTGGCATAGGCATCGGCAACGACTGCCGCGAGCTCCGCATCCGGGATCTCACCGCCGACATACGGCTTCATGATGCGGACGGCGACATCCTCGTACGACTGCCCTGCGAGCGCCGCGATTTCCTCGCGCGTCAGCGTCGGCCACTGCTCGGGCAGATAGAGGCCGCCATCGCGGGCGAGCCCCGTCAGCAGGACATCCTCGAAGCCGAGCGCCGGCGCGGCGCCGCGTGTGCTGATGTATTTCACGAACAATCCGTCAGAAGGTTACTGGCTGCAGCATTGAGAGGCCGCCGACGATGGCATAGCCTCTGTTCGGCACAAAGCACATAGCACGGGTTCGCGCCGACCATATCGGGTCAAATTGGCCTGTAACTTGCGGCTGCACCCGGAAAATCGGCTCAGCGGCCACCCGGACCCAGGCTCACACCGTCGGCGTCTCGCCCGCCAGCACCTTGGCAAAGACCTCGCGGTCGACATTGCCGCCCGACAGAACCACGCCGACGCGCTTGCCCGCCATCTTGCCGCGCTCCTGCATCAGAGCTGCAAAGGCCGCTGCTCCCGCCCCCTCGGCGAGGTTGTGCGTGTCCTCATAGTACGCGCGCATGGCGTCCGCGACCTCGTCCTCGCTCACCTGAACGATGCGCGCTGCACCGCGCTTCAAAACCTCGAGCGCCTGTTGGTCCGGCACGCGGCACGCCATGCCATCGGCAAATGTCGCCGCCGTGTTGGTGATCACCGGCTGGCCAGCCGCGAGCGACAGCGCGATGCACGGCGCGTTGGCCGCGACCACGCCGACCACATTGGTCTTCGAGCCGAGCAGATCGCGGGCCATGATCATGCCACACGCGCCCGAGCCCATGCCGATCGGCACGTAGACGGTGTCGAGATCATCGAGCGCGCGGAGCATCTCGCGGCCAGCCGTCGCGACACCTTTCACGAGCCGGGCATCGAACGGCGGCACGATGTGCAGATTGCGCTCGCCCGCGAGCCGGATCGCTTCGTCCTTGGCCTCGTCGAAATCGACACCATGCTCGATCAGCTCGGCGCCGAACGCGCGCATAGCCGCGTTCTTCTCGCGGGAATTTCCATGCGGCACGAGGACCACGCTCTTCAGCCCCACGGCCGTCGCCGCACGCGCGACCGACTGGCCATGATTGCCGCGCGTCGCCGTGATGACACCGCCGATCTTCGCGCCCGATTGCCGAAGCTCGTTCATATAAGTAATGCCGCCGCGCACCTTGAAGGCACCGATCGGTGTATGGTTCTCGTGTTTCACGAAAATCTCGCAGCCGGCGCGGCGCGAAAGCAGCGGCCAATTGTGCTGCGGCGTCGGCGGCATGTGCCGGCCCACGACTTCTGCAGCGGCTTCGAGCTCGGGAAGTGTGAACATGCAGCGATCTCCAGTGCGCGCACGCGACGATGAGAGAATGCCCGACATTGTGGCGCGGCGCTGTTCACGCGGGTTTATCAGCCACCGGGCCTGAGCGGAAGGCGACGCAGACCCGCGCCGCGATTATCGCACTCGCACCCCAGCTTCAAATCTGATCTTTGTGACAAACCCGCGGAAACAAGCGGGATCTGGAGGACGACGCGCGTGGATACCGTCTCCGAAAAATCCCTCGAAAGCTGGCCGTCGAGCCCCGCGCTCGGTTATCTCGCGGCTTTCGGCCTCTCACTCGCCATGGCAGTCGGAAACAGCCTCGCGCGCTTTGCCTACGCGCTTGTACTGCCGGCAATGCGGAATGATCTCGGCTGGAGCTACACCGAAGCCGGCACGCTCAACACGATCAATGCCGTGGGCTATCTGGCAGGTGCCATTGTCGCCGTCGTGAGCATCCGTCGCCTCGGGCCCAAGCTGCCGTTCATCGTCGGGCTTTGGGCAACCGCCATCACCG
>JAEYPL010000050.1 GCA_023410905.1 Pseudomonadota bacterium | reverse complement strand
TACCGAGCTCAACGTGCTCCCGCCCGCCGTGATCGAAAAATCGACGGCCATGTACGCGCCGGGCGCGGTGCGCCCTTATGGCCTACTCGAGTGGCCGGCGCTGCTGCGGCTTCTCGACAGGAAGGATGCCTCCTACCGCGATAGAGCGCGCCGCCACACGATGCGCTGCGTACGCGATGTGCCCACCGCGAAATCAGGCCCGGAGAGTGTCAGCCGGCCGCCATCCAGTTGAATGTGCCGCGTGCTCTTGATCCCGACCAGCGCCGGATTCGTCGCAATTTCGATCGAGTGGTGGACCGTCCCGTCGCGCACCTCGTAACGACCGGCGTAGGCAAAGCTTTCGGTGTAAGCGGTCGCCCTTTCCGCATCCGTCTCTGGCATCGCAGCGGACCGCTCGGCTTTCATGAGCGTCGCGGCGACATGCCCGTCAGCCGTGTACATGATGAGCCCCTTGGCATCCGAGCCGAGCGGATACTCCGGCGGACGGCCGTAGTCATAGACCAGCGACCAGCCCTCGAGGCGCCATGCGCCTAGCAGATCCTCAACCGCGGCACGCATTCCTCGCCCTCCTCCGGTTGTCCGCGCATTCCGTAAACGCAGCGCCGTGATCGCCGACAATACCTTGCCTCGGACCACGGTCCGGCCCCAGAGTGCCACCGGAAAGCGGCACGGTACAATGACCGCGGTCGGCAGAACGGGAGGACAGCAATGGATCTCAAGGGCGCGGTGGCACTCGTGACGGGCGGCAACGGCGGGCTCGGGCAGCGCATTTGTCACGCGCTGGCAAGAGAGGGCGTGCACATAGCGGTCATGTACGCCAGGAGCCGCGATCAGGCCGAAGGCGTCGCGCGCGAACTTGCATCGAGCTATCAGATCAACGCTGCGGCCTTCGGTTGCGATATCGCCGATCACGCGGCAATCGAGCGTCTCGTGGGCGATGTGCAGGCACGGTTCGGCCGCCTGGACATCCTAGTCAACGACGCGGCCTACAACATCGCGATCCCCTTCCCCGACCTCGACAGTCTCACGCAGGAGGTGTGGGACAAGATCATGGCCGTGAACCTGACAGGTCCTATGAGGCTCATGAAGGCGGTCGCTCCCGTCATGAAGGCTCAAGGGCGCGGGCGCATTGTCAACATCTCCTCGGTCGCTGGTCTCGGTCCAAGCGGCTCGTCGATCGCCTACGCAGTGTCGAAGGCGGGCCTCATCCACCTGACGAAATGCATGGCCGTCGCGATGGCGCCAGAGACGCTCGTCAACTGCGTCGCGCCGGGACTTCTCGAAGGTACGCGCGCAACCGCTAATCTGCGTGCCGAGCAGATCGAACGCGCAGGTGCAACGTCGCTGCTCAAGAAACCCGCAGACAAAGACGACTGCGCGGATATGGTAGTCACCATGTGCCGCACGGAAACGATGACCGGACAGACGATCGTCATCGACGCGGGCCGGGTGTTTCACTGATTTTCAGCGTCGATCCTCGTCGTGACCGAACGCCGTCTCGTCGTGCTCGGCGAGCGACAGCGCGCGGCACACAAGCCGCGCGATATCCGTCGGCGCGCCTCCGCGTTCGCCGCGCTCACGTGCGCGATCGAATTTGACCTTCAAAGCGTGCAGAGCGATCTGCACGCGGCGCTACTTCCATTCGCCTGAGAAGCCTGTTAAGAGCAGCCTACTGCCGCCGTGGGATTCAAGCGAACCGATCGCTCCACTAGCGACCAGTTTCAAATAATAAAATAGGTCCGCAAAGCGGCCTGCCCGGTGGAGGAAATATGGCGACGGTTGATATCCGCAACGTTCGGAAAGCATTCGGCTCGGTCGAGGTGCTGCACGGGGTCAGCGTCGACATTGAGGACGGCGAGTTCGTCGTTCTGGTCGGCCCCTCGGGCTGCGGGAAATCGACACTTCTCAGAATGCTCGCGGGCCTCGAGAACATCACGGGCGGCGAGATCGCCATCGGCGGCCGCGTGGTTAACACCGTGCCGCCGAAGGACCGGGACATCGCCATGGTGTTCCAGAACTACGCGCTCTATCCGCACATGACCGTGTTCGACAACATGGCCTTCTCCATGAAGCTGGCGAAGGCGCCCCGCGAGGTCATGGACCGCGAGGTGCAGAAGGCCGCGAGAATCCTCGGCCTCGAGCAGCTTCTCCATCGTTTCCCGCGTCAGCTTTCGGGTGGCCAGCGCCAGCGCGTTGCCATGGGCCGCGCGATCGTGCGCAATCCGCAGGTCTTCCTGTTCGACGAGCCGCTCTCCAACCTCGACGCCAAGCTGCGCGTGCAGATGCGCTCGGAGATCAAAGAGCTGCATCAGCGCCTCAAGGTCACCACTGTCTACGTGACGCACGATCAGATCGAGGCCATGACCATGGCCGACAAGATCGTCGTCATGAATAACGGCAATATCGAGCAGACCGGCGCGCCGCTCGAGCTGTACGATCGGCCTGCGAATCTCTTCGTCGCAGGCTTCATCGGATCTCCGGCAATGAACATTCTGCCAGGCGCCACGGGCGAGGGCGGCTTCGTTGCCGAGGGCGGCGCCGTGTTGCCGATGCCGCCGAGCGCGAAGAACGGCGTCGGGTACTATGGCATCCGTCCGGAGCACATGCGCCTCGCGGCCGCAAATGACGGCATTCCCGCCACCATCCAGATCGTCGAGCCCACCGGCTCGGAAACTCAGGTCATGCTCCGCATCGGCGATACGCCGCTCACGTGCGCCTTCCGCGAGCGCATCACTGCGGGCCCCGGCGAGACCATCCGCATCCAGCCAGACCTCGACCTGGTGCACCTCTTCGCAGGCGGCTCGGGCCAACGGCTCGCAAGCTAAACGCCAATAAAAACAATAAGAACCCGGTCTTCAACATCTAGGGAAGGAAGCATAATGGCTCTCATTACCAGACGTACGGCCTTGCAGCTTGGCGCGAGCGCGGCCGCGCTCGGCGCGATGGGCGGTTTCGCCAATGCCCAGTCCGACATCAAGACCGCCGACGCCTCGCCGCCGAAGCTGGATATCGAGAAGGGCGCCTCGCTGCGCGTCCTGCGTCCCGCTCGCTTCGTGCCGCCGGATGAGGAAATCTTCCGCGCCAACTGCGCGCGCTTCGCCAAGGAGAAGGGCGTCGAGGTTCGCGTCGACCTCGTCGGCTGGGAGGACATCACCCAGCAGACGGCCGTCACGGCGAACACGGGCGCTGGCCCCGACATCATCATCGGCTTCAACGAAGCACCGCACATCTACACCGACAAACTCGTCGAGCTGTCGGACGTCGCCGAGTACATCGGCAAGAAGTACGGCGGCTGGCTGCCGCTCGCCCAGAAGTACGGCAAGAAGCACGGCACCAACAACTGGATCGGCCTGCCGTTCGGTGCTTCGGGTGGTCCGCTCGTGTGGCGCAAGTCGGCCGTGAATGCGGCAGGCTACGATGCGCCGCCCGATGATCACGACAAGTATCTCGACCTCTCTCGGAAGCTGCACGCCGCTGGCAAGCCCTCGGGCTTCGCGCTCGGCAACGCAGTCGGCGACGGCAATGGTTTCGCCAACTGGCTGATCTGGTCGCACGGCGGCTTCCTCGTCGACGAGGACAACAAGGTCGCCATCAACCGCAAGGAAACGGTCGAGGCCCTGAAGTATCTTCAGGAGCTCTACAAGACCTTCATCCCTGGCACCGTCGCGTGGAACGACATCAGCAACAACCGCGCCTATGCAGCCAACGAAATCTGGCTGACGGCGAACGGCGTGTCGATGTATTTCGCGCTGAAGCGGGACCCGAAGCTCGCCGAGATCGCCGAGGACACGCAGCACAGCCTGCTGCCGAAGGGCCGCCTCGACGTGTCGCCCATGGCGGGCCTCACGCTCAACGCCATGTGCTTCAAGCACAGCAAGTTCCCGAACGCTGCGAAGTCTCTGCTGTCGTTCCTGCTCGAGAAGGAGCAGTACGATCCGTGGCTGCAGGCGAACCTCGGCTACTGGTCGCAGCCGCTCGAGAATTACACCGCGAGCAAGGTCTGGGAGAGCGATCCGAAGGTTGCGCTCTTCAAGAACGTCATGCGGAGCAACTTCTGGATCGGCTACAAGGGTCCGATCAGCCAGGCCTCCGCGGCAGCCAACGCCGACTACATCATGGTGCAGATGTGCGCCGCCGTTGCCTCGGGCCAGTCGACGCCCGAAGCTGCGGCCGCCGAAGCGGAGCGCCGCGCGCGCCGCTTCTTCCGCAGCTAGGCTATTGGCACCAGCGGCGCCCCTCCCGGCGCCGCTGACTTCCTTCAGGATTCCTTTGCCATGACGGACGCCTCGCTCTCCACCTGGGTCCACCGCCGCGCCGAGCCCTCTTGGCTTGGCCGACTGTTCGACTCGAAACCTTTTCTGGTGGTGCTCTGCCTGTTTCCGGCAATCGGCATCCTGATGACGTTTCTCACCTATCCGCTGGTGCTCGGTATCTACCTCGCATTCACGGATACGACCATCGGCCGCGCCGGTATCTGGGTCGGCTTCGAGAACTTCACGTATCTCTTCCAGGATCCGATATTCTGGAGCGCCGTTTTCTACAGCGTCTTCTACACCACGATCGCAACGATCGGAAAATTCGGCCTCGGGCTTTGGTTGGCGCTGTTGCTGAACAACCATCTGCCGTTCAAGAGCTTCCTGCGCGCGATCATCCTGCTGCCGTGGATCGTGCCGACAGTGCTCACGGCCATCGCCTTTTGGTGGATCTACGATCCGCAGTTCTCGATCATCTCGCACGTGCTGATCAAGACGGGGCTGCGCGAGACGAACGTCGACTTCATCAATACCGCTTGGCCGGCGCGCTGGTCGCTGATCGCCGCAAATATCTGGCGCGGCATCCCCTTCGTCGCCATTTCGCTGCTTGCCGGACTGCAGACGATCCCGCCCTCGCTCTACGAGGCGGCGATGCTCGACGGCGCCACGGCTTGGCAGCGCTTCAAGTACATCACGTTCCCGATGTTGCTGCCGATCCTCGCAATCGTCATGACCTTCAGCATCATCTTCACCTTCACCGACTTCCAGCTCGTCTACGCCATTACGCGAGGTGGACCGGTTAACTCGACGCACCTCTTGGCGACCCTCGCCTTCCAGCGCGCCATTCCCGGCGGTCAGCTCGGCGAAGGCTCGGCAATCGCCGTGTCGATGATCCCCTTCCTAGTCTTCGCGACACTGTTCAGCTACTTCGCCCTCGCGCGGCGGAAGTGGCAGCAGGGAGAGACCAATGACTGACGCCGCCGCTCCTGCCGAGAACAAGCCGGTCACGGCGCCGGAAAACGAGGCCATGGCGTGGGACAGCAAGGCGCGGCGCATGGTCGTGCTGTGGCTGCCGCTGACCTGCTTTCTCATCATCCTGCTCTTTCCGTTCTACTGGATGACGGTGACCGCCTTCAAACCGGACGCCGAGCTGTACGACTTCAACACGCACAATCCGCTCTGGATCAGCTCGCCGACGCTCGATCACATCTATCATCTGCTGTTCAACACCTCGTACCCGAGCTGGCTCTGGACTACGATGCTGGTGGCCTTCGGCGCGACCTTCCTCTCGCTGTTCGCGAGTGCGTTGGCCGCCTACGCCATCCAGCGGCTTCGTTTCAAAGGAAGTCAGTACATTGGCTTGGCGATCTACCTCGCCTATCTGGTGCCACCGTCGATCTTGTTCATCCCGCTCGCGACCATGGTCGTGCAGCTCGGGCTCTTCGACAGCCCGATGGCACTCATCCTCGTCTATCCGACCTTCCTCGTGCCCTTCTGCACGTGGCTGCTGATCGGGTACTTCAAATCCATCCCCTTCGAGCTCGAGGAGTGTGCGCTCATCGACGGCGCCACGCGCCTGCAGATCCTGCGGCAGATCACACTGCCACTCGCCATACCCGGTCTGATTTCGGCGGGCATCTTCTCCTTCACGCTCTCGTGGAACGAGTTCATCTACGCGCTCGCCTTCATCCAGAGCAGCGAGAACAAGACCGTCCCGGTCGCGATCCTGACGGAGCTCGTCACTGGCGACGTCTATCAGTGGGGCGCGCTGATGGCGGGATCGCTGCTCGGCTCGCTGCCGGTCGCGATCTTCTATTACTTCTTCGTCGACTACAACGTGTCGTCGCGGACAGGCGCCGGGAAGGAATAAGCGCAGTCGCGCAAAGATCGCTGCTGAAACAAAATCAGCCCCGACCGCGCAAGCAGTCGGGGCTGAAGCATTTCATGGGATCTCGGTTCAGCCCTGGGGCTGCTTCGTCACGCGGATGTAGGGCTTGGGCCGCGTGAAGCCACCGAACTTGGCCTGTGCCTCCTCGTCGGACACGGCCGGCGTGATGATCACATCATCGCCGGGCTTCCATTGCGCAGGCGTCGCGACCTTGTGCTTGGCGGTGAGCTGGAGGCTGTCGATCACGCGCAGGATCTCGTCGAAGTTGCGCCCGGTCGTCATGGGATAGGTAAGCGAGAGCTTGATCTTCTTGTCCGGCCCAACGACGAACACCGAACGCACGGTCGCGTTGTCCGCCGGTGTGCGGCCTTCGGACGAGCTGCCCGCACTTGCCGGCAGCATCTCGTAGAGCTTGGCGATCTTGAGCTCGGGATCACCTATCAGCGGATAATCAACGGCGTGACCGGTGACGTCCTTGATGTCCTGCTTCCAGCGCACATGACTGTCGACAGGATCGACGGAGATGCCGATGATCTTCGTGTTGCGCTTCGTGAACTCGCCCGCCAGACCGGCCATGTAGCCGAGCTCGGTCGTGCAGACGGGCGTGAAGTCCTTGGGATGTGAGAAGAGGACAGCCCAGCCATCGCCAATCCAGTCGTGGAAGCTGATCTGGCCGGCGGTCGTCTCGGCGGTGAAGTCGGGGGCCTCATCATTGATACGGAGTGCCATGGGGAGCCTCGCAAGTTAGATGACGGTAACCTGAGGCGTCCTACCGCCGGGTGGAAGCGGTAGTCGCGCGCACTTTCCAAATGCGAGTAGCACGATGCGTCATGCCGCGATCGCTCTTTTAATTATAAGCTTATATAGATGCTCGCAAGCGACCCGCCAGCGGTTAGGAACGCCAGCTGCTCAGCCCTTCAGATCCCCAAATGGCTGCGTACCAAGGCAAGCATGGGAACGCCAGATAACCCTTTCGAAGGACATGGTTCTGTAACTTAATGCGTCCACGCTATTCAGTTGCGCTCTGCCCGTGGTTAGGTCTGGAGCCGTCAGGCATTCGCATTCAATCATTGGTCGAGAGGCGACGTAGCGGTGCCAGTTTCAAGTGAGCAAGGAGGTTTACGCATGGATGGCGAAACCGGTACTGCTTTGTCCTCGATAAGGGCGGTGCTTGGCCCTCGGCACCACAAGCTTGCGCTGTTGCTCGTCTCGCTGTTTGCGCTCTCATACGCGCTCTTCACGCAAGACGTCATAAGCCACAATACGCTCTGCCGCGCGGCACTCACTGCACACCTTGTGCAGAACGGCCGCGTCGACATCAACGGCTTCGAGAACCTCACCAGGGACAAGGCATTCCGAGAAGGGAACCACTACTGCGACAAAGCCCCCGGCATGAGTTTTCTCGCAGCCCCGACCGCGCTTGTGTTCACACAATTTGCCGCCGTAACCCCCGAAACACCCTATGGCCGCGTGTGGCTAGCCTTCTTGTACCTTATTGCACTGACGACATCCGGGATACTTTGTGCCGTTGCAGCCGTAATGCTGTACCGGTACGTCCTCCTACGCACGAAGGACCTTCATGCCGCTCTGATCTCGAGCATTGCTTTTGGTCTGGGAACGCCGGTCTGGGGCTGGGCGACATCATACTTCAGCCATGCAGCGACTGCCGCGCTCTTGGTAATCGGCTTCGTCACGATTGACGAAGCAAGACGCCGGTTAGCGACCAGAGAACCCGCGTCTGCTCTCGCTCTAGTCGGTGGTCTTTCGCTTGGTGCCGCGATTGGGGTCGAGTACAGCACAGCTGTACCGGCCGCGATCATTGGCGCGTCAGCCTTGATCACAAGCGACTGGGGCCGGCCATTGGCGGTCCTGAAGTTTCTGGCGATTGCAGGTATGGCCGGGCTGATGGCGCTCGTCCCCGTGCTGATCTATCACGACGCAGCTTTTGGGTCCCCATTTACGACAGGCTACAGGTTCGCTGCCTTCTATGAAGGAACCCGTTCCGGTCTTTTCGGCATCAACATGCCGCGATTGGACGTTCTGGGCCAATTGCTGGTCGGCGCGGATCGGGGCGTCCTATGGTACGCTCCTATAGTCGTCATGTCGGCCTGGGCCATGGCCATGATGCTCCGGCACAGCGAGCTTCGCGTGCCGGCAATCGTGACGATCCTCATTTTTGCGTTCTACTTAGCCCTGAATGCCGGCTTCGTGTACTGGAGGGGGGGCGCATCCTCCGGCCCCCGCTATCTGACGCCAGCTATCGGATTTTCGATGTTGGCTTTGGGCCTGAGTTGGCCCTACTTCGGTCCCTGGTTGCGGCGCGCTACACTGCTCCTCCTCAGCCTCAGTGTATTCATAAATTTCGCAACTACGGCCGTTGACATGACGGCTGGCGCTCTCATCAGCGACGTACTGCCGAGCTTCTTCTCTGGCGACCTTCGTCACACTCTCACCTACCGGCTTTACAAGCAGCCCAGCATTATCCATTTCGCGCTGCCCGTTCTCGCGGCCTTCATTCTCGGCTGGCTTATCGCACGGGAGGTCAAACAGGCTCATTGCTCCCGATCGCCTGAGGCCGGCGCTACTCCACGGTCACCGTAGAGGGCTGCTTGCTTGGCCTCGAGAAGTCCGCCTATAACGCCAATATGTAAGGCTCCGCGCAGTATGTTGCGACGCCAGAGAACCGGGGAAAAGATAGTCAAGCCAGCCATTGCTAGACAGTAGCCGGACTTCGCAGAAGCAAGCGCGATCGAGGTCCACCTATTTTTCGATGACCGTATCAGCTGTGTGCCATAGGTCTGACCAGACCTCAGCCGTCGTCTCAACAGCCAAATCATCTGAGCTCGTTCTGCCGGAACCGGCTCATAGACCAGCGCGTCGGATGCAAACACGATACATGCCCCAAGATCACGGAGGCGATAGAAGTAGTCCGTGTCCTCGCCGCCCGAGCGGCCGAGCGCGATGTCGAACTGCAGCGCCCTGAAGGGCTCCTTGCAACGCATAAGCACGTTACACGTGTATCCGGTCTGGATAGATCCGTTTACGTAGGCTGGGACCGTCGAGTGGAAATCACCCCGCCGCATCCAGCCCGGCGCGTCGTCGCTATAGACTGCGGTAACAGGGCCGAGAACGACATCGGCTTCCGTGGTCTCGGCGGCTTGAATCAGGGCCTTGAGCCACTGCGGCGTGACATGTTCGTCGTCGTCGACAAAGGCTATGAAATCAGCCGATGCAGCGTCCAAGCAGGCATTTCGGGCCAGCGAAATATTTCGATCGGGTGCGTGTAGGTAGATCACTGGAAACGCGACTTCACTGGCGAACGCATCGACAAGGGGTTGCGCCGACGGCACCGTATCGTTGTCAGCAACAATGATACGCATGTCGACCGCGCTGTCAGCACACGCCGAGACCGAGCGCAGCGTTTCGCTGAGATAGGTCCGCCGGAACGTGCAAATGCATACGTCGACGCGCATCCGGCCGGGGCCGCTCATCCTTCGCACTCCTCGCTGGCCCGACGAATTCTAATTTCCTTCAACATTGACGGTGTCGCACATCGCTACGCGGTCAGCTCAATCAGCCGGTTCGCAAGTTCCTGCTCGAAATCTTGCTTAGCTCACAATCATACATTGGGCAGATAAAGTAGAAATACCCTTACGGCCGGAAGTGCAAAGGGTTAATTGGTACGCGCAACGATCGCGCGGCATCTTAGATGACACATATGAGTCGGTCGCGAGCGGCGCTGAAATTATCCATCGCGCAATAACTTCGCGACCAAATGCGCATACGCATTGTGTTCGGGTATAGTATTCTGGAAAGCATCAGGGCGGCGCAATAGGAGTTCGCAAGGCCGGCCACAACACGCATCAGGCCGCTGCAGCTTACCTCGAACTGCTTCCCGAATTGGACTCCGCGAAACTCCATGGGCATCACCCTGAACGAAAGCGTCTGCGTCTGCATCGCAGCCTATAACTCCGCAAACACCATTGCACGCGCAGTCACCTCGGCGCTGCAGCAGTCCCACGTCACCGAAGTCCTCGTGGTCGACGATGCCTCGCGCGACGCAACGGTCGAGAAGGCACGCGGCTGCGATGATGGCAGCGGCCGGCTGTCAGTTATCGCTATGGAGCACAATGGCGGCCCGTCAGCTGCGCGCAACAGGGCATTGGCCCAGTCGCGTGCCAGCCTGTTTTGCGTGCTCGACTCGGATGATTACTTTCTGCACGACCGCATTGGACGGCTCCTCGCGGCCGATAGTGGCGCCTGGGACTTCATCGCCGATGACATCCTGATCGTGCCCGAGGAACTGGCCGGAACTCACGAGGCGGAACGCTTTGACGCGTCCCCAATCCCCCTGACCGAGCTCGATATCGAGGCATTCGTGTTGAGCAATATCGTTATGCCAGGGCGACCGCGCGCCGAGCTAGGCTTCCTGAAGCCTCTCATGCGACGAAGCTTTTTGGATCACCATGGCCTCAACTACGATCTCACCATGCGCCTCGGTGAAGATTACGCGCTCTATGTCCGCGCCCTGATGGCAGGTGCTAAATTCAAGGTCGTTAGTTTCTGCGGCTACATTGCCATCGAGCGTGCGAACTCTCTCAGCTCCTCCCATTCTGCGGCAGATCTGAACGCACTTTTGGCATTCGATGAAACATGCAGCGAAGCGACAGCACTCAGCAAGCCTGTCAGAGCGGCCCTGGCTGCGCATAAGCGATCCACTGTCGACCGGTGGGCCCTTGCTCGGACCCTCGAAATTAGGCGCGAGGCAGGCATCGGGCACGCGTTGCGTTTCCTGGCGCAGCAGCCGCATAGCGCAGCCTATGTCGCATCCAAACTCGTTCAAGCACGCTCAGAGAGGCTGCGTCGGCATTTTGGCAGGGACGGGCAGACACGGCACGCACGGCAACTCATAGGAGAGAAGGTGGTTGGTGTTGACTGAACGGCACCCTTCCACGCGCTTAATCTTCGAAAATCGTCGGCACCCAAACGGATCATTTCACGATGCGGCCTGATATCATCGTCTCCGTCATCGTTGCAAACTTCAACGGCGAGAAATTTCTGTTGGAAGCGCTGACCTCGGCGCATCATCAAACGCTTCAGGATATAGAAATCATCGTCATTGACGATGCCTCTACGGACTCGAGCGTTGCAATCGCAAACCAGTTTGCCAGCAAAGATCATCGCATCAGGGTTATTGCCCGGGAGGTAAGGTCAGGCCCCGGTAGCGCACGCAACGATGGGCTCGCCGTGGCAAGGGGCCGGTGGATAGCGATCCTGGATAGCGATGATATGATGCACCCATCGCGGTTGGAAGCTCTCGTGCGAGAAGCGGAGGCGAGCGGCGCAGACATCTGTGCCGACGATCTACTGGTCTTTCAGAACGGCGCCGCGCCAAGCAGCCACCTCTCTCGACGGCAGCGTAGTTTCGGTTGGATACCGGTCACCAAATTCGTCGACCGAATCTATTCGCGCGAACCGTCTCTCGGCTACCTGAAACCGCTCATCCGTACGGAATTGTTGCGCCGCCATGGCATCCGCTACAAGCCAGACCTCCTGATTGGGGAAGACTACGATCTCATCATCCAGCTACTCGCAAAAGGTGCGCGCTTCAGACTGCTGGATGCTCTTGGTTACTTCTACCGTAAGCACGACCAGTCGATCTCACATCGCCTATCGGTAAAGAATCTCGAGCACATGACCGACGCCGATCAGAGCTTGCGGCATCTCTTTGCGGAAGATGCGCACGATGTGGCACGTGCCTTCGATGCGCGCCGCGCATCCATTGAGCGCGCCATCGCTTTCTCGACTATTATCTCGGCTCTCAAAGCAAGAAAGTGGATGGAAGCCAGCGCGATCGCAGCCAAGAACCCAAGCGCCGTTCCCCTACTCGCATTGCCGCTCATCGCTAAACTGCGCAGCATCTGGAGGCCACGCCGCCGGTCCGTCGCCGTTGACGGCGATAGCTGGATTTGCATTGTTTCTGGCGATAGCCTGATCAAGAACTCTGAGGCCAAGTTGGCGTACTTGGCCGTCATAACAACAACACTGCGCGATAGCGGGTACAGGACGACCCTCATTGTTCCGAAAACACTGAGCAACGGTCTGCACCCCACCCTACGGCTCCCGCGAGAATTTGGCGCGCTGAATGACGTTCACATCCGCGGGACCTGGAAAATCGGGAGACGTCTGCGCATAGCCGGGGTTGGGCACCTTTTGAGCGCCGCGGTCTCTGCCATTATGGGGCATCTCACGCAGAAGCGAGATCCAACTCCTCCCTCGTCCTCGCACGAACTCTGGAGCCGCGAGGAACAGCTTTACATCGCAAGCAAAGCACCAAAATCGTGCGCTCTCGTCGTCGCCGATGGCACTTGTGCCGTATCGGCACTTCCGTACACACTCGCACCTCTAGCGCTGAGTGCCATTTTTCTGGATGAGCGCCCGCTAGGCGCGGGACAGTTCCCGCATGGCGATCCCGAGAGCCAAGTCCCCCAGGCGCTCCGGCAACTCGCGCTCGACAACAACATGCTGATCGCTCGGATTGATGAACTGCTGCTACCGACCCTCAGATTACCAAAGGCGCAGCCATGAGTGCGTTTCCCTTGGCAATTGCCGTTCCTTCGAGGATCATGGCCAGCGTACACCGCACTCCGCAGTCGCTGTTGAGCTGGGGGCATTATTGTCCTGAGGTAACGGCGGCCCCAGCGCGCATAGACCGACCGCTGTAAATCGGACTAAGACAAGCTTTACAGGCAGTGACGATGACCACAGTGCCATTGTCTGGTGACGGCACCGCACGGATTGTGGCGGAGCCGCTTAATCCAGCTACGGATTTCGATCCTAGGTACATTCCTTGGATTCTATTCTTCCTTGCCACCAGCATGGCGGTTTTGAAGGTCTTCGACACATTGCCCCAGCGCGTCGCGTGGCTGGCAGCAGACCTTACTGCGGTTGCTCTATTCTTCAGGTATCAATCGCAGTTCATCAATTTGGCGCTCGGCAATGTGATTTTTGTGAGCTGGGGGCTCATTGCCTGCGTGTCGGCGCTATGGTCTGTAGCTCCCGGACATAGCCTCTACCTTGGTGCCCAGCTGGTGATGACCATACTCATCGCCTTCCTGCTGTGCATTCAGTTCCGCCTCCAGCAAATTGTCGAGATTATTTTCTTCGCGATGCTGTTGTCCGCTCTGATAGCAGTTGCGACGGTCATCCTCTGGCCTCCTCTCGGTATTGATCCCGTAGGCAATTGGCGAGGTGGATTTCCGCACAAGAATGTAATGGGCGATGCGATGGTAATGCTCATCGTCAGCGCCAGCTGCCTCTTTCTCCAAGGACGGTGGCGACTTCTTACGGCAACATCAATTGCCCTAGGTTTTGGCCTTATTCTATTGACCCGTGCGGCAACGCCGCTGCTGTCAGTCATGATGACACTATCACCGCTGCCATTCGCCTACGCACTATTGCGCGGTCGCAGTCAATTCTTCAGTCTTCTTGGCATAGCGCTCCTGGTGGCGATCTTTGTCGGATCGAGCCTTTATTTAGCCATGTCGTTCATGGGCTTCGATCCGATCGAAGCAGTCCTCGAATGGGTCGGCAAAGGGCCCACGCTTACCGGCCGAACTATCCTTTGGGAGATGGCCGGGCGTGCAATAGAAGAGAAGCCCTGGCTCGGATACGGATTTGACGCCTATTGGGTACGTCCACCTGCCGAGATGATCGATGTCTACTATGCCTTTGGCCAGCAAATTCATCACTTCCACAACAACTTCCTGGAGATGGCAGTTGCGTATGGGCCAACAGGGCCCATTCTTCTCGTTGCGGGTTTGCTTGTCGCTGGCGCGCGCAGCATACGTCGCGCATTTCACGCACGAAATCCAATTGAAATCTGGCCGCTTCTCATCATCATTCAGATTACTATTCAGGCACCTGTGCAAGTTCCGCTAATGTACAATCACAGCATGTGGCTGGTGGCGTTTATTGCCGCCGCAGCGGCTCGTCGCTAGACCGATATCCGACAAGCGAGCATCCGATGCGTATTCTTTCCTGCGTGTTCTGTGCAGTCCTTGGGGTCAACTCAGCCGCTGCAGCCGATGGCTCGTTCGTCGAGTCTTTCGATCGCCTTGATCACAAGCGCTGGCAGATCTCCGACGGATGGTCGAACGGCAGCCACCAGAGCTGCATGTGGTCCAGAGACCATGTTCGTGTCGTCGATGGCAGGATGGATCTGTCCATTTCGGATACTTCTCGCGGCGATCGCTCGTTCTCGTGCGCCGAGCTCCAATCCCGCGCCATGTACGGCTACGGCACTTATGAAGTTCGGATGCGGCCGGCGGCCTTGAACCCTGGCATAGTGTCGGCATTCTTCACGTACACAGGACAGCCGCACGGGAACCCGCATGACGAGATCGATTTCGAGTTCATTGCAATGCGGCCGAGGAACGTAGACGTCGCGTTCTTTGCCCATTCGAAGGGCCCGAATGTCGTGTCCGCCCCCTTAAATTTCGATCCTCGTTCGGGCTTCAATGACTATGCCTTCCATTGGGGCCCCGACCGAATGACGTGGTACGCGAATGGTGTGCTCTTACGCGAGTTCAAGCGCACCGAAGGCGAGCCATTTCCAATCACACCGAGCAAGATCTACATCAGCCTTTGGAGCGGAACCGCGCAGATGACTTCTTGGCTCGGCGAATTCCGATATCCGGGCACACGGCTTGTCGCCAGCTATGAGCGAATTGCGTTTACGAAGCTTGGCGACGACTGTCAGTTTCCGCAGTCGGTCGTGTGCCAGCTCGGCAAGGACGAATTCAACCGGAAGTGAGGGCCCTACCACTGCAATCCGCGCGCTCAGCGATCGCGGATTGCATCAGGCAACGCTCGCCTCTCGCGCTCTATGCTTCGAGAAGCTTCTTGAGGTCGGGACGGTTCCGAGACACACAAATGTAGTTGCAGAACTTGAAGTTCTCCATCTGCCAATTGTATTCTCTAAAATCCACATACTTGGGGTAAATCTTCCCCATCCAGTAGCGATCCGAGAGCATCGAAAAATAGTCGGCGAGTAGAAAGCGCGTCTCGATCGAGAAGGCTCCGTACTCGAACTGAATGCAATCGACGAGCTTGCCTTTCAAGAATTCAGAAAAACCTTTGAAGACCCTGTGCTCAGCCCCCTCAACATCCACCTTTAGGAAGTTCACGTGGTCGATACCTTGCTCAACGCAATATGCATCTAGCGTCGAGAGGCGCGCCTCAAAGGGTATGGCCTCTTGATCTGCGTGTCGACGAGCTTCGCCTGTGAACTCCGGCATGTTGGGATAGTAGTACATAGTCCGCGTGCCGCTTCCGTCGGATACACCAAAATCGTTCATCACGATCCTGTCTGAGTATCTCGTCGCCCGGATACTGGCCTGCAACTCACGGAACGTGTTGGGCGCAACCTCGAAGGCATGAACGCGGCAATTCGGCCACGTCGACATCGCCGCAATAGACCAGTCGCCCCTGTTGGCTCCGACATCAATCGCTGTGCGGAAATCCGCCTGCTTCAGCTTACTCAGCAGTTCTTGCTCGCCGTTCGTGGCGAAGTCCGCCCCCTCATTGGCGTGCGCCTGCTCGATGAAAGTGGCCGCTTGATGAAGGAGTCGTATCGGTAATGCATCGCGGTGGCGGGCAATCGTCAGCTTGATGCCAGTCTTCACTCGCCCCGCCCCAATGGCGCGCAAAAAATCGTGCAGCATTTGAAGCAGCTATCTCCGCGTGATTTTGATACGGCCGAAACAGAAAATCTCCGCGGCTTCGCGCAAGCTACGCGCTCCGTCTCGGTCCCAACTAATGGTAACATTGAATTCGCAGGCGATCTGCACGGTAGCAGGCTTTGCTTAACATCTTGTGATCCATCCGTTTCAGGTTACCGAGCGCGCGCCCTAAGAGCTCCGACAATGTCAGAGCGTGGCTCAGTCCAATGTTGCGCCTTTGCAGCGCGCGCGTTCCGCCAGTAATCCGAGTAAGGCAATGGTGTCGTTGTCTTCAACGAAGAGCGAGCGCGGCGCTTTGCGGGCCGCCTCGGTAAGCATCCGGAACTTCTCTGCATCCATGGAGAGTAGCCACTCCGACAGGCTCTCCTCGATAGGCTCTCTCAATGTAATTCCAAGTCCGTCGCGCGCAATCATGTCACCGGTCGCTGTACCGTCACGGGCGAGCGATATCGCATCGAAAAGCCCCCCCTCGTACAGCCGGTTCGGCAGCAGCCAATCCGAATTCGAGCCTTCATCAAGGAAATCGATGGCCCACGTAAAGTGAACTTGGCTATAGAGCGCGCGGAGATCACGCGGACTTTCGTAAGCCCCACCATACTGGAAATTTGTACGGCCGGACGTCATGGCGGTCAGTGTCTCCTTGCTGATATCCTCCTCCGAAGGCGCACCGCGGATCTGGACCGTAACCTTGTCGGGATGGGCTGTCGCGAGCCGGCTCAAAATTTCCAAGCTCTTCGGACATCTAAGCCTTCCGAACCAACCGATGATCCAGGGCCGACCAACCGCCGGCCGTTGGACAGCGACCTCTGGAATGTTCGCGAGTAGCGATGCGGGCACCTTATTCTCGAGCAAGTACCAGGCCCCAGCGTATTGCTGCTGTGGCACAAAATAGCGCGTCATGAACATCGGCGAGCTGACAACCAGCATGTCGCAACTCGCGAGAAGACGCCGCTCGCACCATCGAAACAATGAAGGCAAAGCACCCCTTCCAACAAACGCGCGCTGAACGTCTAGAACTTCGTAGGCCAGTTGTGCTGACGAGCGCGTGAGCCATTTGGCAGCTGTCGCTATCGCCATCATGTCGAAGTTACGTGCATAGATGACGTCGCAGTCGCGCAGCTCACGTCGATTTCGGAGCACGCGCCATAGACCGATCGCGAGCTTCGGCAGCCGTGCGAGATAATTGCGGTCGATGGTACTTCCAAGAGAAATGTTCTGCCAAGCTGGTGAGGGCAGATCCTCGCCCCGCTCCCGATGAAACATGAAACCGATTACCGTGGCGCCAGCCGACTGGAAGGCCTTGGTGCGCTTGATAACCACGGTCTCGTTCGCGTCATGAGCAAAGAAGGCTAGCTTGCGGACGATCAGCGGTGTCGGGGGGCGCTCATTGACTTTCTGCATGCTCGCGTAAGTCCGCAACTCGCACTCGCGGCGCCACGGTCTCGAGACCGGCAGCACGCGCGCGGCGACAGCCCGTGATCCTTCGAACGCCTGAGGCTACCCGCTTATACTGAGCCCCAACTCAGTGAACACGCACGAGCCTTACGCGCCGTGCTCCTGCATAAGTCCGCTCGCGAGGTAGGCGACTTCAGTACGATTCTTTGCGTTGAGCTTCTTCATGATATTGCGTACGTGAACCTTCACGGTGCTCTCGCACATGTTCAACTCGTAAGCGATGATCTTATTCGCCTTGCCCTTGCGAAGCGCATCGATGACGGCAACTTGCCGACGCGTGAACAATCCCTTTGGGCTAGGCGCAGACGTCCGCTTATCGGTAATCAACTGGCGCGCAGCCAATAGACTTCCGGCTGGGAAGTATTGACCGCCTGCCGCCACCAGACGCAGCGCGTGCGCAGCAACCTCGAGTGATATGTCCGCAGGTATGAACCCGTTCGCGCCCATTTCCATGACTGTTATAACAAGTTCGGGATTATCTGCGTCGGACATGACCACCACAGGAACACCGCCGCCAGCGGCACTGAGGCGCGTCAACTGCACCCCTATCTCGCGCGCACTCACGCCAATCGCGCACAAGACCACAATTGCGGCCTTCTGCTTTTCCTGCCGCGACAGGTACGCATCGACACTCGCCACACCGACCCCATGCAACGTCGTCGCCTCCGACAGGATCGATTGAATGCAACCCCGAACGAATGAGCGATGCTCAATGATCACCACTGATCTTGAGGGAGCTAGCGATGGCGACGCCTCGATAGGCCCCGAGCTCCCTGCCACTCTGCCAGCCGTGCCATTCGCGCGATGCGCGCCACTCGGATGCACCGACTTTTCTTGCATCGAAGCGATGTTGCTCGATGCCGAGCGTTGCGAGGAGGTACGCATTTTTACTCCCTAATCCTCTCTGCACGCAGACATTAGCGACTATGATCTATCGCGACGGATCGTGTGTACGCCGCTACTAATGGGACGTACTTTATACCAATATTAGCCATGGTTTAGCCGGTTTTTCTACAACTTCCAATGACAGTCTTTGTGCATCATTATTGCAACACTGTTTACTTTGTGGGCAGTCGATGCGTCTCTGCCGGTCGCGCAAATTGACTATCCTCCGAGCGCACTTTGCACCCTCCGAGGTCTAAGCCACCAATCAGCCTGCGAAACCGCTTTCCGACGATGACGCGTAGCAATCCAATTTCGAGAATCGTGCCAACACAGCCCATGCTCGGCTCCGAGCACAATGGGCTGGGTGAGGCTCTTCACAGCGCGTAGTAAGGCTACAAATTCCGAGCCACAACGGGCTTAAAGTAGAGCAGAGATGGAATGACGCCCCAGCGCAATGCGCCAAGACCCGCTGGCGCGATCCGGACGACGGAGCAATTCGAAACGCCCTGTCCGGTTGTGAGACGGCTGAGCGCGTCAGGCCGCCTGATCAATCTTGAAAACGGCGGGAACTGTTCTCGCCAGAATGACAAAATCCAGACCGAAGGACCATCTGCGGACGTATTCCGCGTCCAACCTCACGCGATCACCGTAGCTGATGCTGTTGCGGCCATTGACCTGCCAGGATCCCGTGACACCGGGGCGCGCTCGGAGATACTCATGGACATGGGCGCCGTAACGCTCGAGCTCCTCGGTGACAATCGGGCGCGGCCCCACGCAGCTCATGTCGCCACGAAGAATATTTAGCAGCTGCGGGAGCTCATCCAGACTCGTCTTCCTCAAGAGCCAGCCGAAGCGTGTGACGCGCGGATCGAGGGTAAGCTTACGACTCTGCCGCCACTCTTCCGCTGCTGCCGGATTGTCTTCCAGGTACTGCGCCAGAACGGCATCGCCGTTCGTAACCATAGTCCGGAATTTCAAGCAATCGAACTGCCGGCCAGCGAAACCGACGCGACGATGTCGATAGATAACAGGACCACCCATGCTCAGCTTGACCGCAATTGCGAGCGCGATGAGCGCTGGAAAAAGTGCGATCAGTGCTACCATAGCTACCGTCACATCCACGAGTCGCTTCCGGCGGCCACCAACCGGGGACACCCGGAAATTGTCAGTGGGCTCCTTGAAGCGGAAGCCACTGCCATTGGGCCCTTCTGAGGCCTGCTCCAACCCAACATCCAGGTCTGATTCCACAACCGCCTTGAGGCTGGCTGCATAATCGGCATCCAAATGGGGCTTGCGAGACAAGCGTCCGTAAAGGGAACGGCAGGCCGCTAAAAATCTCGAGACAGCATTATCTATTCGCGCGAACACCACAACGTCGCGCGGTGAAACCATTGACATTGAATTGCTCTCGATCGCGTGACGTCAAAGTCCAAGTTCAGCCACGGCGTTCGCTTTTGTCCGATATTGCGACGCACCTGCACAATCTCCGCAAAGGGTGTACCAAGTGGCGAAAGCGGCCAGCGCGCCTAAGCCAAAGGAACTAGAGTGTCGGAAAGTCCTAGACTTTCGGCTGGTACGACCGGGAGCTGTTGACCGTCGCGATCGTGCGCGTTCGTCCAACTGCCTTGAGCGCCCCGTCGCGGCTGGCGGGGACTATCGCGCGCTCTTCCAGCACGACATAGGTCAGTCAATCTGGGCCAATCTGGCGGCTGGCCTCAGCGAGCAAGCCGACCCGCAGAGGATTGGCGCGGGGACATCGCGCACTCTCAGCTACATGGGAGCGCGGCTTATTCACGAGGCGAAGGCTTAGCCCGCCGCTCAGCATGGATGAGGCCATCGCGATGTTGGTCATTGGCCTGCTCCCCAGATGTGAGACCGGGAATGAGTTTCGAATCGGGCTATTTTCAATCTCTCAAACGGAGACGTGGACATGGCACGGAAGGACGAACGACTGAGGAAATCATCTCGGCGCTGCGCGAAGCTGAGGTGCGGATTGGTCAAGGCGAGACGGTGGGCAAGATCTGCCGCGGCCTCGGGATCTCGGAGTAGACGTACTACAAGTGGCGGCGTGAGTACGGCGGCCTGAAGCTCGACCAGGCGAAGCGGCTTAAGGATCTGGAGCGCGGGAACGAACGTCTGAAGAAGGCGGTCTCGGAGCTGACCGAGGCGATCGTACGGCTCGCCAAGCATTATGGTCGCCAAGGCTATCGGCGTATCCGGGCGATGCTCGTTGCCGAAGGCTGGCGCGTGAGCGTCAAGCTCGTCTATCGCATCTGGCGGCGGGAAGGGCTGAAAGTTCCATCAAAGCAGCCGAAACGTGGTCTCTGGCTCAACGACGGATCGTGCATTCGTCTCAGACCGGAGCGGCCCAATCATGTCTGGAGCTACGACTTCGTGCAGGATCAGACCGAGGACAAAAGGCCGCTTCGGATGCTGACTGTGATTGACGAATACACGCGGCGCTACCTGGCGATCGTAGTCACGAGACGGCTCAAATCGGATGATGGTGCTCCACTGCTTGACCGATCTCATGAGCGAGCACGGTCCGCCGGAGCATATTCGTTCAGACAATGGGCCCGAGTTCGTTGCCAAGCGCGTACGTTCCTGGCTCGCGCGGGTCGGTGTCAATACGCTCTACATCGAGCCCGGATCGCCATGGGAAAACGGCTACTGCGAAAGCTTCAACTCCAAGCTCCGCGGCGAGTTGCTGGCAAGCGAGCAGTTCTCGACGCTCTATGAGGCGCAGGTTCTGATCGAACGATGGCGTCAGCACTACAGTGCCGTCAGGCCGCACTCCTCGCTCGCCTATCGACCACCGGCCCCCGAAGCGATCTTGCCCCCAGCATCCGATCTCGCCTACGCTGCGCTCCGGCCAGACCAGATGCTGGCCGATAGCGGCTCGACTCTAACTTAAGTCCTGGCACCGCAAGCTGGGGCAGGGCAGCTAAGCTGGCTCCACTTCTGCTTAGAGCCCTTCATGTTTAGCTGGAAGCATATCCTGCATTCCGGAGATAGCTCTCGCATTCGCTTTGCGAGACGTCTGCAACGAGCTTGGCAACGCACTCGTGGATGGCGTCGACGGTTCGGGCCTGCGCCATCCGCATCCAGTGCTTTACCTTCGCAAAGACCTGCTCGATTGGGTTGAGGTCCAGCGAGTAGGGTGGGAGGAAGGCGAGCTTGGCGCCGACGTCGAGGATCGCAGTCCGAATGGCACGCGAGCGATGGCTACCGAGATTGTCGAGCACCACGATGTCGCCTGGCCTGAGCGTCGGCACGAGGAACTGCTCGACATAACCGCGGAAGATCGCGCCGTTGATCGGCCCTGCAACGACGCAGGGCTCGGTTAGCGCGTTAATCCTGAGAGCCGCAAGGAAGGTGAGCGTGTGCCAGCGTCCATCGGGCGCGAAGCTGAGCAGGCGCTTGCCCTTCTGGCCCCAGCCGCGGATCGGCGCCATGTTGGTCTTGATCCAGGTCTCGTCGATGAAGACGAGGCGGCCAGGATCGAGATGTGGCCTCGCGCGCTGCCAGCGCTCGCGCCGCCGGACGACATCGGGACGTTGCTGCTCAGTCGCGAAGATCGTTTTTTTGAACGATTGTCCTTCGCGGCGAAGGAAATGCCAGACCGTGTCGAGAGAGACCATGATGCCCCGCGTCGCCAGCAGATCCTTCAGCCCGTGCAGCGTCAGATGCGGAACCTTGTTGATCTCGTCAAGGATGAAGGCGCGATGCGGCTCGAGGATGCAAGTCCGATAGCCACCGAACTCGGCGGGCGCTGGACTGCCGGTTTCGCGCACGCGCTTCGACCACTTTACGACTGTCGAAGGGGCGATATCGAAGCGTTCGGCGATCGAGCGGCACGTCTCGCCTTCGGCGATGGCGGCGGCATCACGTGTTCGCAGATCGGCGGAGTAGGGCTTTGCCATGTGTGCTGGCCTCCAACCTCCAGCACACATCTTGAAGCAGAACCCCATTGATTTGGGAATCCCAGATTCTGCCTAACGCTGAAGGGCTCTAGGTCGCCGTAGCAGCTGGCCGAAAGACCGGTTTGCGCTGTGGCAAACGCCCCCGTGTCCTGATCGTCCGTGCGTATTCGCCCATGGGAAGGACATCGAACCGATCTACGTAGTCAGCAAACAGATCCCGGGCGATGGCAACCTTGTCCTCTCCGGCAAGCTGCATGCCGGGAAAGAACTTGAGCGCCTCGACATCATCACCGCCAAGGTAGTCCAGTGGATGCAGCAGCAAGGACGGCTCAATGCCTCGAAGACGACAAAGCCTGAGAGCGCTTCTGAAGTACGTCCGAGCGAGCGGCCTCGAATAGCCGGCGAGGTACATGATGTAGCTTAGATGGAATGGCGCGCGAACAACCGGCATGGTCGTGACCGGAATCTCCAATAGCGGCCCATCCTCGAGCTGCCACTCGTACGGCTTCAGGGACCGCAATCCATCAGATAGAGAGCCATAGAGCGAGGCGCGCTTCTGACGCTCCTCTTTCGAGAAACTCGAATTGAAGAAGTAGTAGGCGCGCGCCAGCGGTCCCAGGAATGTCGGAAAGGTCGAGGCGTCGTACTGATAGCCTCGCGCCCTAAGTGTCCGCAGCACGGTCGTCGAGATCGAAAAGCCGGGCCCACGAAATCCCCTGGGCATAACTCCAGTTGCCGCAACGATCGCTTCCTCCGCGGTGGCGATCTCCGAGGCCACTTGATCCGGCGAGTAGAGGTGCAACCACGGCTCGTGATGGAAGGAATGATTTGCGATCTCATGACCAGCCGTGACGATCGAGCGAAGGGCCGTGCGGTTCTTCTCCAGCACGGCATCCTGTCCGACAATGAAGAACGTCGCTGTCAGATTGTGACGTGCAAGAAGGTCTAGAACGCGTGGCACCACAAGATCTAGATACGAAGGGAAGGATTGCCATCCTTCGTCACCATGGGTCTTCATATAGGCCCACTGGTTATCGAGATCGAGTGATATGCTTGCTTTTGGCTTATCGACCTTTCGATCCTCTGACCGCATCACTCGCTTTCTCGCACGCGTTCGCTACGCCTGTATTCCGATCGTAGTCAAACCTTAGGCTTATAGGGGCTCTCGACCTTCGACGTCCCATCGCTCAACCGCGGCGCCACTTTGCTGGTAGATGTGATCACAAGGATACCGACAATCACAAGTGCCGCACCGGCAAGCGTCTGAAGACGTAGCGGCTCGTTGAGAACAAAAGGTGAGAGCAGCGATATACCGACCAGCGAAAGCGAGATCACAAATGCATACGAAACCGCGAGCTCGACCTGACGAAGCGCCATTAAGTAGCTGCCGAGCAGCACCACGCAACAGATTGCCCCAAGCCAAAGGTATCCATTGAAAGCGAACCGCAGCAGAGCCGCCGCGGTGACGTCCTGCGGAAATGCACTCATCGCAGTCTTGAACAGAAAGTTTGCCGCCACGTTGGCGACGACAGCGAGTATTAGGAATAGCCAGCTGGACATCCTCTACCTCTGACTAGGCTGACCGGCGTTCTGGCATTGCATGAGCAGATGATGATCGCATCGCGTCGACCTTCACGAGAGCCTGGTAAGCCTTCTCGGCAAGCCCAATCGTCTCGTCGACATTGAGATTTCCGTTGATGATCTGAGACGAGTTGACAATGTGGAGCCCAGGAATGGTGGTCTCCATAGGGGGGACTTTCTGGGAGTAGTTGAGGGACTGCACGGCCATGACATTTCGTGCGCGCGAGACGCGGAACGCCGAGATGTCATCCTCTGAGAACGTGGCGTACATCTTACTAAGAGCGGTAACACAGCGCCGGCGTATCTCCTCGTCGGAAATTTCGAACAGCTGATCGTCCGATGGTACGTACGTCGGCAGATAGACGAGGGAACGCCCACCAAACTCCTTGGGATCGACGACCGCAGTCATCTCGATCACGCCGGTAAAGGGGATGTTCTCGTCAGCGATGTAGGTGAGATAGCGACCGCGCAGCGGCTTCTTGAGGAGTAGAGATGAGCAGACCACTCCTTGATAGCGCGCGGCGGCTAAGCGATCCCGCTCTGGCGCGCTGAGATCCGGGCACATGCGTGCCGCCAGAGGGCCCGCAGCCGTGACAACGACGTGATCGAAAGCCGCTCTCCAGTCAGCGGCAATGATTTCGATACCACTACCGCTCGAACGTATCGATTGCACGGGGCAATTCTCGCGAGCCACCACGCCGCGTCTCCCCAGACTCTTCATTAGAGCGTCGATGATGTTCGCGTATCCACCCGTCACCGTTCCAAACATCTCAGTCTTCAGGCCGGATCGGCGAGCTGCATAGAAACGATTGATAACGGACCAGATGAATGAAGCGGAGACGATCTTGTGGTTGGAACCGAGCTTCGCGCGAAGCAATGGGCGCCATACCTGCTCGTAGGCGCCGCGCCCCGAGAGCTTAGTCAACCACCTATCAACGGGAATACTCTCCAGCCGGACGCCGTTCTTGATACGCGCCGCATAGAGGATCGTGAAGGCCAAGCGCGACTTTTCGATCAAATTTAGCGGCTTGAAGCGAAGGTAGTCGATCGCATTGTTGAGCGGATAAAAATGGCCACCGGTGTAGAAGTCCGTTTTCGTCGTCGTCCAATTCATCTGCTTGTCGAGACCGATATCGGCGAGCAGCGCGCCGAGTTTGCTGTCCGACAACAAGGCCACGTGATAGTGCCGGTCCCAGGTTACAGGGCCGAGCTTCCACGCGTCTGCCAGACCTCCAAATCTGTCGGAGGCCTCCAGTATGGTGATTTCGCGATCAGGAGCCGCAAGCTTATGAGCCAGCGCGAGCCCCAGCATGCCGCCACCTACGATGCACCAGCGCTCCTTTTTCGCAGACAGAGGAGCGACTGCCGAGTTGCCATCGGGCGCGGTGCCTTCAAAGCGTTCAACTGCACTCATGAAGCTTCACGCGATACATTCTGCGGCTTGACGGCAGATAGAACCTGCCCGCCGACACCAGCTCGCCTCAGGACCTCAGGACGCGAGAAGACGAGTTCCTTGATCATACCGAGATGATTGCCAATTACGGAGAGTGTCTTCATCTTCGACACCCCGAGGAGACGCGTCTCCAGGACTGTGGGGAACTCCACGATCTTCGAGCCGCTCTGATCCAGCAGGATGAACATCTCCATGATGCCCATGAACCCACCATTGGAGACCTCCAACGGCAGCATCTTCGAGCGCCGGTACACGCGGAAGCAAGCCGTGTAACTCGCGAAGCGGTGAATGAGAATACGATTGTAAATGCGTGACAGATTCTTCGAGAGCGCAAGGCGCCAGCCAGGAACGTTCATGACGCCGCCCTTTGGGTGGTAGGGTGACGCTTGAACCATATCCACGTCTGGCGTCAGAAGTGGGATCATCTTAGCCAGCTCGTGTGGGTCGAAACTGCAGTCGCAGTCGATCCCGCATACGATCTCGTCCTTTGCGGCACGAATGCCTGTCATCGTCGCCGCCGCGATGCCCTTGTTCTTGGGATGCCTGATCAGCTGACAGTCGCTCCGGTGCCCGAAGAGCTCCTGCAGCTTCGCCCACGTTCCGTCCGCGCTTCCGTCGTCGACAAAGATATAGGAAAGGTCGAAGCGGCCCGCAGTCTCGGCCGCGAACGACGCAAGATTGCCCGCAAGATAGGGAAGCGTGATCTCCTCATTGTAACAGGGCACGACGATCGTGATGTTCGTTCCGCCCCCCAAGACCGTTACGGGCGGCGATGCCGCGTCCCCCCGAGAACGGGCGACTGCCGGCTCAGACACAAGCGCCAAATGATCGGCAATGCTGCTGAAACGGTGCTCCGCGAGAAATCCCTCGATGCGCTCGTTCATCTTCTCGAGATTGCGGTAGTGCCTTATCTGGCTCAGTCGCTTTGCCGCGGAGACGCGTGGCTGATCCGGATCGATCTCCCAAGTATGGAAGTAGAGATGCCAAGGCTCGGCGCTGCCCCGCATATAGCTCGAGAGGCGCCAATCGTAGAGCGCCTTCGGCATCTGCCGCAGGTAGTTACCTCCCGTAATAGGCACGGGAACGCCAAGTACCATATCGGACGACAGCGGCACCTCGGTGAGTGACCAGTCGTTCCTTTCGATCTTCCGGATCTTGCACCATTCCGGCCGACCGATGAAGCCCATGCCGAATGGCCGCGCGCTGGAATCGTACTTCACGCCCTCTTGGGCTAAGATTTCATATGGCCGCAGGTCGTCCAACGGAAGGGTGCCCGCCGCCATACGATAGCCGAGGACGCGCTGGCCCGACGCACTCTCGATCGCATGGCGAGAACGCACGAAGTCCGCACGGAACTCTTCCTGGGAGAACTGCGCGTAGTGACGGTGGAAATAGCCCCTACTCGCGACGTCGTGACCACGCCGCGCCACCTCCGCGATCAAGTCCGGGCAGCGCTCCGCAATCCATCCGAGAACAAAGAACGTCGCCTTTTGATTGTGGCGATCCAAGAGATCGAGCGTTGCGATCGTCGACTTCTCAACGCGCAGTGCAAACCGAGGCCAATAGCGCTGCGGGATCACCTCTCGCATAGCCTCGACTTGGAAGTAGTCCTCCAAGTTAACCGACAAGATGTTGCGCGGCGGCGTTGGAGATACGCTGGAACTCTGCATAAATGCACCAGTAACCGAGTTAGAACGCAGTGCTACAACCAGAGGCACTCTGCAGCTTTAACAAAACTGGCAGGCGTAAACCTCGGGCGGCGAGCATCATGATTGAGTGATTTTTCATTTCCTTCCGGCCCTGCTGGGCACCTACTTTATCATTTGCAGCCCCTATAACCTATCTCTTTGATCGGTGCTTCAGGCTCAAACAAACTGAATTCAGCTCGCCCATCGCGCGCGTACGGACCGCACAACGCGATCCATCAGCACAAACACATGCACCTTGGGATGCCCCCGAATGACATGCCTTCACGCTCCTGGCGTGATCGCAAGTATCGTGCCGCCACTACCGGCGGTATCAATGCCTTCCCAACCTGTCGGCCCACCAGCGCTATCGCAATGATGCAGAACATTGCCATGCAAGCTATTTACACACAAGCGGAGAAAGGGGCATAGCTCGCCTTACAGGCCTTTGGATTGAAGCTCCGAGATGACACGCCTTTTGCAGTGACTTGGAATTAAGCTGAGAATCAATCCGCCCCACAACAATTCGGATCGAAAGGAGCCAATTGCACCATTTTGGAACGAAGTTGCTCTCGGGCATCTCGGAAGGGCAGTCATCCGGGGTTCCGTTAAGCGAGCGGATAACGAGGAAGTAGAATGCAGCCGCTCCCCTACAGCCGGGGAGATACGGAGTACCTTATGGCCTTAGCTCAAGCGCGCCGCCCGATACCGGCGTTTCATGAACGGAACTGACATGAAGCTTCTCGTCGTCTTCGGGACGCGCCCCGAGGCCATCAAGATGGCGCCAGTTGTAAAGGCTCTGGAGCAGGAGCCAGGAGCGACCGTCGAGGTCTGCGTGACGGCACAGCATCGTCAGATGCTCGACCAAGTGCTCTCATTGTTTGAGTTGGCGCCAAAATACGACCTCGACATCATGACCACCGCCCAGGGGTTGACGGGCATCACTTGCGCCATTCTCAATAGGCTTGAGTCTGTCTTGTCGGAAGCGCGCCCCGACCGTGTCTTCGTTCATGGCGATACGAGCACAACACTCGCCACGACACTGGCCTGCTACTACCAGAAGATTCCGGTCTCCCATATCGAGGCAGGGCTCCGCTCCGGTGACCCATTGCAGCCATGGCCTGAGGAAGTAAATCGCCGCGTCACGGATGTAATCGCCGATCAGTTTTTTGCTCCAACCAGTAGCTCCCGCAGTAATCTGTTGGCCGAAAATATCGACCCCGCTCGGATACACGTAACCGGCAACACGGTCATCGATGCGCTTTTTGCAACAACCCAGATCATAAAAGAACGTCCGGATCTGTCCGCATCTCTTCGGGCTCAATTTCCATACTTGGAAGTCGGTCGCCCTCTGCTACTCGTGACAGGGCATCGGCGGGAGAATTTCGGCGAACCCTTCCAACAGCTATGCGAAGCAATCGCGGAACTCGCAAGAACTCACGATTTGATGGTTGTCTATCCTGTGCACTTGAACCCGAATGTACAGAAACCAGTCCGCGAGATTCTCGGCGGCGTTAAAAACGCACGACTGATCGAACCATTGGATTATTTGCCTTTCGTTTACCTGATGCAACAATCGCATGTCATTCTGACTGACAGCGGCGGGATCCAAGAAGAGGCACCGTCGCTCGGGAAGCCAGTTTTCGTCATGCGGAATGTCACAGAGAGACCAGAGGCTGTCGAGGCGGGAACCGTCCGTCTGGTGGGAACAAACCGCAACCGGATTGTTGATGCTGTTTCGAGCGTGCTACTCAACAAGTCGGCCTATCTGGAAATGTCGCGCGCTCACAACCCCTACGGCGATGGCCACGCGAGCCAGCGCATCGCAGGCATCGTCGCAGGCCGCCCTGTCGATGAGTGGATGCAGCGCCCTGCGGCGAACACGCACGTGACTGACACTCGCTGAATGACCCCGGCACGCCTTGAAAAACATCAGAACTAGACGTCGGAAGGTGACGCTAAGCATCCCATCATGCCAACCATCGAGCACCCCATACTGAGTCTCGACCGCACCCGCCGGGTGGCGCTGTTTTGCTTTCTCGTCCTCTTCTATTTCACCTCCGGCGTCACAAACAGGGTCGAATCTGTCGATACACTTGCCTTCTCGGCCGACGCGGAAGTGACGCCCTTCTGGCATAATCACGATGCGAGGCTTCTGCTTTTCTACCGCCTCAATAGAGCTGTGTATCGAACATTAGACTTCTTGGGGCTGGACTGGGGCGTCTATGCAGTCCTGGGGTTGCTCGGCTCCCTCTTCGCCGCCGGATCGGTGCTTCTCCTGTACAGGCTTTTCAGGAGCGCATTTGAGCTGAGCAAACCGGCAAGCATCGCCGGCTCGGCAACGCTCGCATTTTCGTATGGCTTCCTGCGATACGCAAATGAAGTGGAGGTTTATATAGGAGCCATATTTCTTACGCTACTGTGCGTAAATTTAATATTCTTCTACATCCGACAGCCGTCCCTGACAGCAACTCGCTGCCTTCTTCTTGGAGCTCTGAGTGGCATAGCTGTGGGTTATTATCAACCCATCGCGCTGGCACTTTTTTTTGCGGCTACGGTACTATTTGTCAATCGACGTTACTATGTGCAGTATTTAGCCTACGGTGCGGCGGGCGTTGGAACCTACCTACTCATCCTAGCACTCTCCCTCGGGGGAGCGTCAGGTCGCATCCCTACACCACACGATATTCGCGCTTTGATTTTTGCCCGAAGCAGCGAATTTGATCCTCCGGTGTTCGGCGCATCCTCCTTAGTGAAGGCAGGCGCCGCTATCCTTCATGATTTTACATCAATCATATCGCTATACGGCCTTCCAGGCGTCGATACGATGCTCGCGCAAAAGATGCCGTATCATCACTACTATGCGGAGAGTATTTTTTTCGCCGCTCGGAATTATCCGCTAAGCAGCGCCGCCGTCGTTACTTTCATTCTCGCCATGGCTTGGTTTACGTTCATGATCAGCGCGGCCATAATGCGAAAGGAACGCCGGCCGCTCGATGCGGCAATCACCTTTGCGTTTGCCTGGCTTATTCTTGCTGGCGCAGTCAATATCATACTCAACCCCGCAGAAAGAGAGGTATGGATATTATCGCTCGTACCAGCCACTATAATTATTACCGCATTCGTCTTCGAGCCACTGAGAGATAGGCCATCCTATTTGGCGGCGACCGCGCTAATCCTTTTGCTCCATAACATCATTGGGGGGCTCGGAATCTTCTGGAACGACAAGGGAGACCTTTTCGCATCCCGCAGCGCATGGATCCGTGCAAATGCGGATCAGGGAGATTGGATTTTAACGACCGGGGAGAAAAGCGATTGGTTCGATAGGATGAGGATCCTCCGATATCCTATCGCTCGACGGCAAAGCCATCGCACGGAAGATCCATTCCTCAATTTCATGTATTTTGATGGGCAAAATGCATTCGTGCAACGCTGGCACGTTGGAGCCTATGTCGCACTCACACCGAAGGAAATGCTGCTCAAACTCAAGACCACAGGGGGACGCGTGTTTGCCCTCGATGCCACAGTCAGCCCGAGGCCCCTACCTCAACGCATCGACGTCGATGGTGCGTCAGAGCAACTCGCATCATTCGGTAGATTTCTCAGAGCTTATGCGACGGTGGTAGCCGACGGCCCAACGGGCAAGACTTTCGAGATCGATAAGACGAAGTTGCCTTCCAGCTTTCCCTGAACCGGTCGAAATATTGCAATGATTGAGCGGGCCATGCGCTGGCTCTGGAGCCTCCGCTCAATCATTGCCAATCGGTGATTGAGAACACTAGGCAGTCCTGGCCCCGAGTGCTTGGCTATCTCTACCGTTTAAGAAGCCCAGCAGTCTCTGCCTGAATATCCGGAAAGAGTATTGCTCGCTACATATCTCCATCCCAGCGGCCAGGGCATCGGAATACCCGGCGCGAAGCGCATGAGCATTACCTACTAGGGCCCGGAGGTCATCAGGCCTTAGGCGCCACGGATAATGGCCTTCAAATCCCTCCAGGGCCTCATATGACCCGATAATCGGCACGCCGTAATCAAAGGCCTCGAATGTTTTGGTTTTCAAGCCACCTCGCACGGACTTAGGAACCAACAAAATACTTCCCGGGCGATAGAAATCCTTCAAAGATTCTATATAACCGCAGAAGGTCACGCCAGGCGCAGGTGGATAGTGCCCTACCATCCGCCCGCCGATGAATGTCGACACGGCCAAGCTCCCAGCTTCTGCCAGCTGAATTATTTCATTCACCGCCACCCTGTTCTGTTCGAACGTATCGGATCCGATAAACACGAAGCGGAGATCCGGTTCGGACGCTTGGAAAATTGACTTGACCTGCGCAGTGTCGCGAACACAAGGCCCCAGAACGAGTAACTGCAGCGAGGCAGGCGGAGGCGCATAGCGGCGCAAGAATCGCTCGAACAAACGCGCCTCGAAAGGTGATGCAAACACGATCGCATCTGCTTCCCGTGAGGCCCATATCTCGGATCTACGTAATAGACACTTCTCAGCGTAATAGAGCAAATTCAGAATAGGCCGACCTTTGGCCAACGCTGGCTCGGCGAACGCTGGAAAAAAATCCCGGAAAGCGCCCGAGGAGAATGTTTCTTTTCGCTTCCTCATTCGGCTTACGCGCCTGCTCATGAGATCATCGAAATCGACGATCAAGCGCGCGCCGAGCTGCCTTTTCAGTGGCACGCCAAGATGGGACAGGCGTACCCCATCGATATATACGACTGGATCGCTGTCAGGGCTTATAGCGGAGGCCTCCGGGATTTCGAATTCGCCTTGAAGCGCTAGGCAACTCTGCAGCGGCAGGACGCGTCCTCGAAGCGCCGCGCCAATCCAACGCACGACCCCGCGGCCAATGGCTAACCAACGCCGATCCGGTCGATTGAACCTTAGCCAGTTAGCGTCCCAATTCGTGCCAACTAGAGCCGCCCTTAATTGGCTGAGCACTTTCTGGCGCCCGACATCGGCCACCGATGTTTCGGAACGCATTGAGACAATGTGAAAGCGCCTCATGCGATGATTTCGCATAGTTCAATCATAGAATTTTTGTCGGCTACACCTAGCTGGGGCAGATCCGCTTAAATGACTACCCGACGATATAGGTTACACACATCGCACTTGAAGGCAATTAACGTCGGAGCCGTTCACCAACAAAGTTTCGCTAATAATTTCCTACCTTCTGGTTGAGGGGCTCCACTCCCCAGCTGAGCACCTTACAAGTGATGGCGCTTGCGGCGTGTGCGCCTCATAGCGCCTTTTTGGGAGATCTAATCCTAAGGCGTAGATGTGCGTACCCCTTAAGGCGAACTCAGTGTTGCATCGCATCAATAGAGCTACCCAACAGTCTCCTTATGGCGAGCTGGGGATGGTTGGCCCACGTGCTATTTTGCCAGCGTCGCACTCTGTCCCTTGCTTGCGTTGCGATGGGATAAGTTGAGCGAAGATGAGTTTCAGCCTGGCTGTGTGTTGTCAGTAGCAAGTCGCCGAGTTCAGAGTGCACGCTTCTATAGTTGACACCTCGGATAGCGTCGCCGGCAACACAGAGTATGGCACGAAATTCGCATTCGCCGATTTGTGCGTTTCGCAACTATGCAGCACTGGACTAAGCGGGAAAGTCCTGAGCCATGTCACAGCTCATTGAGCAGAACTATCGCCAAGCCTCGCCGAATGGCGGAATTGCGCAGTTCACGAGCGTTCTCGCTCGTGGCACTGCCTTAGCCATATTGGCCGGCGCCTGCTTCGCCCTGCAGCCGGTTTCTTCGGCGGGTGCATCGGGGCCGCCAAAGGCTGAGGCCGGCGAAAACGTGGTCCTTGGCGATAACTATCGTCTTGGGATCAGCGACAAGCTTCGCATTCAGGTCTTCGAGTGGCGCCCTGCCCGTGACGAGTTGTTCACATGGACTGCGTTGAACCAAGTTTACACGATCGATCCTGCTGGCACGCTGTCGCTGCCGCTACTCGGTCAAGTGAAGGCCGCCGGCTATACTACCTCAGAGCTGGCTACGTTGATTTCCCACAACTTGGCAAAGCGCCTAAACCTAGGCGCCGTGCCTCACGCCAGCGTTGAGATTACCGAGTTCCGCCCCATCTTCGTTACGGGTCATGTCGAACGCGCTGGCGAGTATCCATTTGCCCCCGGCATGACAGTGCTTCAGGGCGTGAGTCGCAGCGGCGGTCTCTATAAAGGAAGCGCAGCGAACGGGCTTCGCCTGGAGCGTGAGTTCGTCAGCACATCAGGTAACTATGATCGCCTCCTTCAGGAGCGTGAGCGCCTGACTGCACGTAGAGCTCGCCTTGAGGCCGAACTTGCCCACGCTGACCGTATTGCCTTCCCGGCCGATTTGCGCATGACGCGCCGTCCCTACAAGGTCGAATTTACGGCATCGCTGATGGCGAAGGAGCAAAGCGTATTCGAGTTGCGTCGCAAAGCCTATGAAACTCAAGTGATGGCTCTGCAGCAGCTCCAGAGTTTCCTCGTGCAGGAAGTCGATATGCTCGGCAAGCGCCTCGACGCGCATCAGACTCAAATTGACCTGCTGAAGTCAGAGCTCAACGGCATTGAGCATCTCTCCGATCGAGGGCTGGCAACGCAGCCGCGGCTGCTCGGCCTCAGGCGGAACCTCGCACAGCTCGAAGGCGAAAGGCTCCGGATGGAGAGCGAGCGCACGCGGGCTCGGCAGGAAGTGAGCCGGGTCATGCTCTCCAAAATCGAATTCGACAACAAGCGAGCCAATGATCTGACCATCGAACTCCAGAACGCCGAGACGCGCTTGCAGGAAGTTCACCAAGAGACTGCTGTCACCGAACAGCTGCTCATTGAGACTCGGAGCCAAGCAGCATCCACGCCGATGCGCTTGGTTGGCATGGGCGGCACGGACGCCTCGGGCAAGCCGGAGATCAGCTACGCCATCATTCGCCAAGTTAAAGGCGGCGTGATCGAAATCGAGGCAACGGAAGCCACTCAGCTTCAGCCGGGCGACACAATAAAGGTCACATTTGCCCAACCCCAGGGCGACTTCGCTGGTGGTAGCTTACAAGTCGATATTCCGTGGCGCAGTCTGCCGAAGGAGACCAACACCGCGCACTCCCCAAATGCCCCACATCGGGCAGCGATCGAGCAGGTTGGGGATCCTCGCTCAAGCGTACGGCGCTGAAACGCGGCAGGTCGCATACTCTATCGAGATCATACATTGAGCTAAGCGTGTGCGTGTTGATCCCCCGGGGATCACGCCCACATCTCTTGTGCGCTCTGAGCCTGGACCGCTACGCGATATCCACTTCCTGTGCCGCCGTTGAAGGCAGCGCCTCGTAGGCCGACACACTCGTTAGTTGGCGTGGATGAAGTCAAATGCTGTCTCGTTGGATGGCGCGATCCTTGCTGATATCCCGCGCAGTTCGCCCGAAGAACGGGCTCTATCAAACATCAGAAGCAGCTAATGCTGAGATGCTGCCTACTACTGCGCACGAGAAGTAGTACGCACTCGCAGGATCGGCTTAGATTCGCGAGCCCCGAGAGATTGTAGTTCGCTCTTGGCGCAGCGGCACAAGAGCCGCTGTGCAATGGTATGATTTGGCATACGTCATTCGATGGAGATAGCGGTGGCCGTCACCCCAATGTCGACCGGGCTGCAGACGACAGAGCGTGGCTCAGCGTGAGCATCCACTGAAAGAGCATAGATCGTGATGGATCCCGTCGCAGCGCCTCCAAAGGAGGACGCCGCGCCGCAGGTAGGCGCCGCAGTAAAGCGCGGCTACATGTGGAACCTGATCAACTTCGCAGTTTCTCAGGGGGCAAGCCTCCTGATTTTCATCGTGCTTTCGCGCGCGCTTGCACCGACTACGTTCGGCGTCTTTGCTCTTGCAGCCCTGGTCGTCGACCTCGTAAGTGAATGGGGCAGATGGGCATCGACTGATGCCATCGTCCAGCGTCGCGACTATTCACCAAGGACACTCTCGACAGCTTTCTTCAGCCTTCTCGGCGTATGCGCCTGTCTTTTTGCGGCACTAGCGATCAGCTCCGGGTGGGCCGCTACACTCCTGAACGAGCCAGGTATCGCCAAGATCCTCCCGGCGCTCGCCATCACACTCCTGATCATGCCCGCCACTGCAGTGATGGATGCGCTCATCCTCCGGCAGCTCAATTTTCGCGGCCACGCGATCCGATCAATGACTGGAATGATCGCCGGCGGCACCGTTGGGCTCGCAGTTGCCTTTAGCCCGGCGCTGGAGTGGGCGCTTGTGGCTCAGCGCCTGACGGCTTCGACCGCCATCCTTACTGCCTTATTCCTCTTCACTCGATGGCGCCCCACGCTCGAATTCGGCACAAGCGTAGCCCGCGATTTTCTGGGACGAGCCCTGAAACTCTGGGCCGCGAGTGTCCTCGCAACCATGCATTGGCGCGTCGCACACGCTTCCATCGGGCTAAGAAGCGGCGCTGCATCCTTAGGCCTGCTTACGGTCGCGCATCGTTTCGAGACCACGCTACATGGCCCTCTCACCGGCCCAATCCAGTCGCTGTGGGTGCCGGTCCTTTCTGCCCTTCGGAGGGACAAATCCGAGTGCTGGCAACTGTTTCTACGTCTCACGCAGCTCACCTCGCTGCTCGTCGTCCCCGCCTTCGTCGGACTGGCCCTCGTCGCCCACGATCTCGTCGCTGTCGTGCTCGATGAACGCTATCGTGTAGTCGGAAGCATTCTGGTCGTAGTCGGCCTGCAGGGCTTCACGATCTCGGTCGGCTATTTCAGCAATCTCATATTCGCCGGCCTGGATCGCACGGATCTTTCGCTCAAATTTTCAGTTGCACAGTTGTGCATCATCATTCCCGCCGTTTGGATCACCGCTCTCCATGGCCCCGTTTACACGCAGATCGTGATACTGGTCATGGTTGGCTCGAGCCGCTTCATTGCGACCCTCGTGCAGGTAAGAATGCTGGGCGGGCGCTTCTTGGAGTTGGTCTACGCTCTCATGCCAGCCTATCTGTCGGGCTTGGTGATGGCCGGTACTGTCCTGACACTCAAGCTCGCGGTGCCGGTAGACGTTGGCCTCTGGCGTCTGCTTTTCCTCGCAGGCGCTGGCGCCGCAACGTATTGCGCATGGATCCTGTTCTTCCATCGCCACGAGGTCATCGAAGCGTGGCGACTCATATCCACCCTTCGGTCGAATAACACAAAAGACAGTCCCTCCGGAGCGGCAGCACATGGCGCGTCCGAGTAGCAGCAAGACATCTCAGGAAGATCGATCGCTACGCAGCGTTGGATGCTCAGGGGCGATGCTGTCGATAATATGCGGTCGTGCCGCGGAGAAACTCCTGAATCATCTTTGCTTCGACTGCCTTGACGGACTCACCACTGAGCGTTCGAATCCAACCACGCATCAGCCACTCCACGCGCTTGCGATAAACCCAGCGCGGCACGCCCAGTAGAAAATTCCGCTCGTTCATCGCCTCCTTCGCAGCGTGCTCTCGACCGTGCTTGTACGAGCGACGACAGAGCCAAGCGGTCTCAAGTTGCTCCTGGCGAACCACGTGCTGAACTACTGCTTGCGGCACAAAAACGCACACCGCACCCATGCTGGCGAGCCGGTTTGTGAACTCGGTCTCGCATCCAGTTATGTATTCTCCCTGCGCCGGCCCTCGCGCCTCGTCATATCGGATGCCTCCGCTCATCACCCGCGCGCGCACCGCGAGATTAGGCCCCCAAAGGTTGACGGGCGGCACTTCTCGCTCAGGACCGTCTTCGTTCTCGACAGCAAGCGCTTCGCGCAGCCAGCGGCTCGTAAGATCGAGCCCTCGTGAATCCGGCGGATATCTTGCGATGATCCGGCCGCCGAAGATATCGACATCTGGCCACCGATGCATGGCCGCCCAGAGCTGCGCAATCCAGTCCGGCCGCGCGACGATATCGTCGTCCGTGAATACAAGCAGTTCACACGATGGCAAGGCATCGAGACCGCGGTTGATCGCAGCGCTCTTACCTGGCCGCGTCTCAACCACGTATTGAAGTCCAGTGATACGATGTTCGAATGCCTCGGCCACGTCTTTCGTCGCGGCATCCGAAGCGTTGTCGACAACGATGACCGCCAGCGTAAGACCATTCAGCTGCTGATCAGCAATGGAGGCGAGCGTCTGTCGCAACAGATCCGAACGACGAAACGTCGCCAGCAGAACACACACATCTACCGTTGAGTTCTTAGAAGCCATACTTCTGATGCCGGTCCATCAATTCATCCGAAGTCATAGACTGAGGCCGGCCAGGAGCCTGGGCGCGGGACTGGTATACGTTTTAGCCGACGATCGGTAACAGACGAATAATGTTCTGCGAGCCACATCGCGGAGCAACCATAACAATGCTGAAAGCGAGCGTTAGCCTTATTTCGAGTTGCCCAATGCTCCATATCTGCACTGCTAGTCACTTAGACTGTTGCCGTACCCATTCCTTCCTCTACAGCCTTCAGCTGGTCCTCCGCCTCGCCCGCCCCCTGGTTGTAACGAAAATCCATTTCGCTTACGATCCCTGCTCCTACCTGCCGGCCGCCCAGTTTAGAGAAACGCTTTATGACGCTATTGATCTCTACCGGCTCGCGCGTTCCCCTTAATCAACAATACAGCCCCGCGCTCCAAGCTCGCGCTCATTCGCCTTCGCCCGGCTCGAGCCGTACAGCTGGCTTACCGCAAGTGGCGCGGACATTGCAGCCAACACGATTGGCTGTGGCGTAGGCGTTGAACAAATAATGATAGGGAACGCCATTCACTTCTCCGGACGGCTCACACCTCGCGCTCGCTACTGGCTTAGCGCCGGGGCGGCCGCGGTAGTTGCCTTCATCGTGTATCTTATCCTGGTGCTTCCCGCTGCTAAGCGTCTTGCTCCCGATGCGATCGACGAGGAGGCTTGGTCGCATAGCTGGTACTACAGCGATCCCTGGCGCGTGATCGAGACACAGACCACCGACAGACAACTGCGAAACAATGTGCATCCGTTCTACGGCATCGTCACGAACCCTCCCACGCGCGCGCTGATGGCGCTGACGGGGCTGGATGCCCACACAGCGGCTATGCTGCTGCAGCACGCGATCGTATTCGCAATGCTACTGGCATTGGCAACGCTCCTGACGCGGCTCAATCACAATCCGCTGGACGTCGTGTTGGGCGCACTTCTGGTAGCGACCAGTGCTTCACTTCTCTTTTTTACGTCTGTTGTGGAGACCTTCGCCTGGGGCGCTCTTTCAATTTTCCTCGCCTTACACATCCTGCACCGCAACGAGGAAGATCAGCCGCCGAGCGTCTTCGCATTTGTCGCCGCGGGGATGATCTCGCTCGGCATGACGATTACAAACTGGATGTCCGCGCTGATCGGGCTCTGGTGGGAGAGCTGGACGAAGCGCACACTTGTCCTCGGTCTGACGCTCGCAGGTGCAGTGATCGTTATTCTTCTCCAGAGATTGGCATTCGAGGACGCGCCCACCCCATCGATCTGGCTTATCAACGAGACCCGTTACATCACGATACCCGGCCTAGACCTGCTACTAAACAAATTGGCGACCATCCTTCTCTATTCTCAGATCTCGCCCGCACCAGTCGTGTCCCCACCACTTGACGCGATCTGGAGTCCACCGGTCCTGAACATGCTGCAACCACTTTGGGGGGTTAAGATCAGCCTCCTCGGCTGGTTAGGGTGGATTGCTTGGGCGGGCCTCCTTTTACTGGCTGTGTTTAAGTTCTGGTCGGCCCCTAGTCGCGCACGTACTGTGACAGTTGTGCTGCTGTTCGTACTTTTCCAGTGTGCACTGCATCTTCTCTACGGTGAATCACCCTTCCTATACGCGCTGCATTTCACCCCCTTCCTGGCCGTGTTCGCACTTGAGGCTATGCGCGGCATTTCGACAAGAGCTGCATGGATTGCGCGCGGGCTAGCAGCGACTGCGATCATCGCTGCTGTGCCGAGTAATCTGTCTGCATTCGACTCCAGCTTGCATCACGTCGCAGAGCTGACTCCAGAGGCAGTACGTATTCGACAAGAAATTCTGCGTCGTCCAGCAGACTTCACAGCCGCTCGCAGCGGGCGCGTTTTCATTGGCGCCCTTAACGCTCCTATCGAGGAGAAGGGAATTGTAAGCCCGGGCGGAACATTCAGCCCTGCACCGGGCTCATTCGGGCTTTCCATTGTGGATGTGACCGACGCTTCACCATCCAGCGAAAGCCTGGCGGCGATCGGCGCAGGCGTCGGATATCGAGCAGCCAGCACACAAGGAAATGTGGAGATCGAGCCTCTGACCGGCGGCGCTTGGCGCTATCGCTTTCAGCCGTCGGAGGCATCTGAAAGATTTGTCGTGCGCTTGCGCGGCATCGGGCCTGCTGGGGGACCCCTGCGAGAGATTTCCCGACTCTCCGACCGCGGCTACTTGCTCAATCAAACTTGGCGGCTCACGTTCGCGGCACCAGCCGGGCCACTAATGGCACGCGACGAAAAAATCGGCACTCCATCTTCTCGCGTAGATGCGTTCACAAGCCACGATGGTTGGATTGAAGCACTCATCACGATAGGACCTCATGCTCTCGATCTCCAAATCGAACCGGTGCGCGCCGCCACCCGAGAGCCGCTTGGCATGGCACTCGCGCCGCTGCCCTCGGCTGCGCTCGACGACGATGTATTTCGCGCGTCGCTCAATACGCAGGTTCTGACACTTGCCGCTTCCGTTTCCGCAAATCAAACGCGCCCATACGACCCGCTCTATGCAGACGGACCATGGCCGCAGGATAGCGCCTACACGTCAGTCGCTCTCGCCGCAGCCGGACAGTCCGACCTCGCCAAGGCCATCGTGCGCGCTGCGCTCGCCAATGATTACTACGGTGACTATGGCAGCGAAGCGCACGCAACAGGTTTGTCCCTGTGGGCGCTCGACCAAGTGGCCCGTCGAACGGATGACCGTGGTCTATTGGACGAGGCTTGGGTGCACGTGCTTCGGAAAGTGGATTTGATGGATCGGTGCACCGATCCCAACGCCAAAGGCCTCTTCAGCTTAACCTCCGGCCCCACAATTTATCCGCGTCATCGCTTTGTGTGCGGCCCTCCATTCAAGGGGCTTGTGACCGGCGAGATCGGACTTCAGGTCGCGCTATCCCATGCGACAGCCTTTACTCAGGCCGGCTACGCTGCTGCCGCGCGTATCGCTCGAGCCCTCGGACATGAAGACCAAGCTACTCTGTGGAACGAGTATGCCGAGAAGATGGAAACGGCCTGGAACTCAGCTCTGGGCGCGCGCAGCAACAATCGTGAAGTACTCAGTTGGGGAGCACGGGCCATCGATTGGCTCGGTGATGACCTGATGCTCAACATGAGGGTACTCGCGCAGTCCCGCGGACAGACCGTCGGATGCTTCACCTGTAGCTATTACTTCGATCAGTCGGCGCTGTGGCCGACATGGGTCGGAGCGCGCTCGCGAGCGACACTGGCCACTACCTTCGCCGAGAAGCACGCTGCAGATTGGGGGACGCCACCTGTGCAGCGCCATGCCGAGCCCGCTGTTGCTGTTGCGCTGGCTCATCAACTTCTCTATGCCGGCAACACGCGGGCGGCACGCGAGCGCCTCGACTGGTTTCTGTCCCACACGCAATCGCCACAACTCGCGCAATGGGGTTCGAGCGCTTACAATGAAACACCACGCGGCGCTTGGGCCCACTTGCGTGCTATGCCTTCTGCCGAGCACATCATTGAACCGCACTACATGACGGCAGCGGAAGTGCTCCTTCTCCAGCTAGACATGCTCGCTTACGTCCGGCCGGGTAATAAACCCACGTTGGTAATTGCCTCCGGCTCGGCTCCGTCCTGGCGCTCCTCTCCCTCAAAGGTTGGCCCGATATACACGGAGCTTGGGCCCGTCTGCTGGCAATGGGACGGCCAAGCGCTGCTCGCGGCCGCGCCGGACAGCGTGCGCATAGAAAGTTCTGGGGTGTTTTCCGACATCATCCCCGAACGCGCGCCGATCAACTGCAAGCGCAGAGATAGTCCGGGAGACTTGGTGCAGTGAGCGGGAGAACTCAAGATGCGCACGCAGCAAAGAGTTATTGCGCGAGCGACTAATCCAATCAGTGATCGGCGCAGAATTCTGTGCCTGGCAGTTGCTATAGTTGCCGGCCAATTCGCGCTCTTCTTGCTCTCAAATATCGATACCATCGCGAGAACGGAGAATTCCGATTATCCGTTCGGTTCGGATGTCGCAACGTATCTACACGGCCAAGGTATGTGGGATCGCCATTGGCTGACTACTAAGTTTTTCAGCGGCTATCGAAAGCTGCTCGGCCTACTCGGCGTACCGTTTGAAGGAATTGCGGCGAAGGCGCCCTTTGCTGCGATCGGGGCGGCGAATGTGGCAGTGGCGATCGCGGCCTTCGCCAGCTTGCGGCAGCGCTTCGACGTACGCAGCACGATCTACGGCTCGTGTTTCGGCTTCGCGTTGAGCCATTGGTACTTTGCGAGCGTTCCTGAAAGCTACGCGCTGACCACACTACTCTATTCTGGGTACATCTTGGGATTGATCTTCCTGGCACGCTCACCCGTACCTCAGACGCTACCAAGCGCCGCTTTGGCAATGATCCTGCTCATCGCCCTGTACAACGACATATCCATCGTCGCTCTTACGATCATCCCGCTTGTCATCTATCGGGCTGTATTGTTCTCGACGCCCCAAGGAAGACGCTTCGTCTTCCTTCACGCCGCCGCTGTGAGCATTTTCCTATTCCAGAACTCACTGTCCAAAGATCTATTTGCTCACTACTTCAATATTTACCTTGCCTATACGCCGATCCCAAACGCGATCGCCACCCGGCACATGTATGAATTTGACCTGACCGGCGCGATAATGAACTTCTTCTTTTATGCCATCGGAGCGCCGCAGAACGAGACGACTTATGCGCCACTACTGGCCCATCCGCAGTATCGCGGCTTTTTTGATCCCTCGCCGCTTTCATATCTGACCTCAACTATATCGACGATCTTTCTCGCGCTCTATGTCTGGCTAATATCGTTCATCAGAGCGAGCCGAATGACGCGTCTCACCGTGGGGCTCTCTACTTTTATTTTATTGCGTTTCCTGCTCGTGCTCGCTTTCAACCCCGTTGAGGCCATTTTGTATTGCGGAGTGATTGTCCTCCCTCTTCTACTAGTCCTGTTCCAGAGTTTCGAGGCTTCCAAATTTCCCTATAAGACAACGTTCGCCTCTACGTTCGCACTGGCGCTGTTCGTGACGAATTTCAAATTCTTCTTCACTACGTGAGTCGCTCGTCCCCGAGAGAGAGAGAGAGAGAGAGAGAGGGAGACTGAAACTAGGAGCGTCCGCCGCCTGGGGGTCAGACTTGCGTTCCATCGCGCCTTGCGTGGGCGGCACGCGCATAGAAGTACCCATCCCGCAAGAGCCCTATACCCAGACCCAGCATCAGCCCTGCCGCCAAAGCCATGGCCAATGCCTCTTTCCGCTTGGGGAAGCTTTTGTCCATGGGGACGGATGCTGTCGCAATGACGCGCGCATTGCTTGCATGATAAGACTGACGCTGCTCCACTTCTGTATAGGCTTGCAGGGAGCTCTCGAACATCTTCCGATAGGTCAGCGCGGTTGCCTCGAGTTCGTCGAGCGTTTCTGTAAGTCCCTTTTGAAGAGCGTCACCACCTTCCGCCGCCCTCCCGACCTGGGACGATTTTCCCATAATGCTGTAGTCCCGCCGAGCCTTGAACTCCTGAACTTTCAATGACGCCGTGTTCATTTGCAGACGAAGAGTCTCAATGCGCTTTTCGAGCCATTCGCTACCCTGGCGCGCCGCCTCGGTGCGTGTCGAGATCTGGTCGTCGATGTACGCCTGCATAAACCCATTGGCGAGGCGCGCTGCTTTGGCGGGATCGGACGACGTATATGAGATCTCGAGCACGTATGAGTACCCAATACGACGAATGCCGAGGCCTCGCTGAACGCGCGCTGCCATCTCCCTCACCATCTCATCATCGGGCTCCGCCTTCCCGACGCCAGCACCCTCAGGTGCCGACGCGGCTCCCGCACCTGACACATTCGAGGGCTGAGCAGTAATCTGAGGGGATGAGCTCGATGCAGTATTAAACTCTGCATCGCTCTGAAGACCCAGCCTCGAAACAACAGCGAGTGCCACCGGCTCTGATCTCAGAACGGCGATCTGGCTCTCGATCTGGGGGCTGTCGAGCACCATACCAACCTCCCGCCACTGCTCATGAGCGAGATAGGGCACCCTCACGTCGATAAGCAGCTGGCCCGCCGCGGTATAGAGCGGCACTGCTGTAAGAATATAGGTAAGAGCGAGGAAGAGTGTCGCCGACGTCGTCGCAATGACAAGCTTGAAGTAGCGACCGATGAAGTCGAATACGTCAACTATGCTAAGTCGCCCAAACGTGCTGTAGGCATCGCGATCGTCCATCGGCGCTCGTGGAGCAGCATTGCCACCATCATGCACTTGTTTAACTCCCAGCTCTCCGCGACGGCGGACCTGCGGCCATCCAGCCGCCATAGCCGTGGCGCAAGATCGAAAACATATCATCGCCGCAGTCATCAGTCATACGGCTCGTCGCCTTAATATCTCGCGCCGAGTTTGCTCATGCTCATGCACGGCAAAGGCCAGCTGCTCACGGTCGCTTGAGCAGCACGAAGCCCGTTCTGTGCCGATGGACTACGATTTCCCCAGGCTCGGCTTGGATCTTGAGTACGCGGAGTAGCTCGCTTTCGGGAGCGCGCGAGGGGAAACCATCTCCTAGAAGCACATGTTCCGCCCAGCCAAGGACGGGACATCTGGCTCCAGAAGGCGTCAACGGTTGTGTGGAAGCATACCCAGCGTCGATAAAGACCGCCGCCGGCACCTCTCCGACCTTGCTGAAGGCGTGGATCGAGGCATCCCCCCCCTCGATCTTCCCTCGGCCAACGTGGACCGATGCGGGGGGGCAGCCGCCCAATAGGGGCCGCGCGATCTCAGCCCCCTTCCAAGTGGGCTTTGTCGCAACAAATTCACGTGCGGTAACAAAGCCGGAAATGCTTGTTGCAACGGCCAAAGCGATTGCGCCTGCAACCGCGGCAGCCGGCCAACTTAAAATCCCACGATCGGCCAGTTGGCTCCACCACGCGCGAGCGAGAAATGCCAGCAAGACGATGATACCTGGCGCGCCGATTACCCAGTAGCGACCCGAGATCATCGGCTTCTTGAGCGAGATCACCAGCGGCAGCGCAATAAATAGGCCGAAGGCTATACCGAAGACCATCACTATGGGCCTCGTCTTCTTTTGGAAGAGCCCAAGCAACAACAGGAAGATTAAAAGCAGACCCAGCAGGCGCGGTCCAACGGTGATCTCTTTGACGTACCACGCAGCACCAACGACGGTCGCGCGTGAAAACTCCATCCAATCCACGCGGCCAAGAGAGCCCGTGATCGTAAGCAGCCAAGCCACAAGAGCGACCGATGCAGCCGCCCCGAGTGCAACGGCGGGCAAAATAAGGTCTCGTCGGCTCGAGTTCCAAAGCGCCAAGATAAGCAGGCCAGCAGCCAAGGTCCCACAGAAAAGAGCAGAGTAGACGTGTACAAGCGCGCCAAGAGCGCCGAGTGCCGCGAAAACTGGCAAACTCGGACGGTCGTCCCGCCTCTCGACTGCTAGCGCGACGCACCACGCGGCGACAAAGGCCACCGCGAGAGCGGCAAGATATGCCCGGCCTTCAGCGGTGTAAGTAAGGACGGGACCGCTCAAAACAAATGCAGCCACGGAGATAGCAGCCAGCCCGACCAGCCGCGCTGGTCGGGAAATCAGCAGCACCGACGCCCCCGCGGCTACCAGAAAGCCGATGTTAAGCGCCAGGACTGCCGCCCGATCACCACTGATCAAAAGGCGAGCCAGATACAATAGGGAGAAATACAACGGCGGGTTCGTATCAGGATAGATGCGCTCCGCGAAGACATCGGAGAAAGGCGCGGCGATGTCGGATGCCCACAAAGCGTAAAGCTCGTCGCTCCACCAGCCGTTAACAGAATTGATCGATAGTTGCGCGGCCGCGAATATGATGAAGGCGGCTGCGACAGGGACGGCAGGCGACCAGTTGGGCAGTCGCCCTTTCATAAGGCCGCTGGAGGTATCACTGGTCATGCAGGAGAGCGTACCCCGGAAATCCTATCGTTCGCGCGAGCAAACTACCACCGCTCGCCTACCAATCAATTGCACTTGGACCACACCGTCTGTTTAGCATAAACGATCGGGCAATAGCGCAGCTGTTAGGCTTTTTGGTAATGTTCTGCGAACTCTCTTCGCCAGATCAAGCCGAATTCGTACGTTGGGAACTGGTTTCCGTGTTCCGCAATCGCCTAACCTAAGGCCCTCGTGATGTCCCAGGCAGCCACTTCAGTAGTGCCTCACTCGGTGGCCGCCCGTTCGCCGGCCGGGGATAGGCACGCCGCTCTGCTCTCCATCGTCATTCCGACGCTCAACGAGCGGGAGAACATTCCGGAGATCGTGGCGCGCCTCGATGGCCTGCTTGCCGGCATCGACTGGGAGGTCGTCTTCGTCGACGATGATTCCACCGACGGCAGCATCGTAACACTACGCGAGCTTGCACAGCGTGAGCCGCGCGTCCGTTTTCTACATCGGATCGGGCGCCGTGGTCTCTCGTCGGCTGTCGTTGAAGGCATCCAGTCGACCTCCTCACCGTATGTCGCGGTGATGGACGCTGATCTTCAGCATGACGAACGCTTGTTGCCAGAAATGCTGGCTCTCCTTCGCACACCGAACTGTGATGTTGTCGTTGGCTCCCGATACATTGAAACGGGCGGCGTCAAGGATTGGGAGAGAAGCCGGCAGATCGTCAGCAGTGTCGCCACTTGGCTCGCCCAAACCCTCGTGCGAACGAAGCTGACCGATCCTATGAGCGGGTTCTTCATGGTCAAGCGTGAAGCTTTCGATCGGGCCGTACGCGGCCTTTCAAGCCTCGGATATAAAATCCTTCTCGACGTGCTGGTATCGGCACGCCCCTCGCTCAAGGTCGTCGAACTACCGTACGTCTTTCGCAATCGCATCCACGGGGAGAGCAAGCTCGACGCTGCTGTGACGTGGGAATATCTGATGTTGCTACTCGACAAGTCGGTTGGGCGGTATGTCCCGGTCCGATTTGTCATGTTCGCTCTCGTCGGAGCCGTCGGCCTCGTCGTTCACATGGCCGTGCTCTGGATCGCCAATCGCTACCTGCAGGCGTCCTTTGTGGCCAGTCAGTCGATTGCGACAATCGTGGCAATGACCTTTAATTTTTTCGTAAACAACACGCTCACGTATCGTGACAAGAGGTTGAAAGGTTTCTGGCCGATCGTACGCGGGCTGTTGACCTTCCAGGCCATCTGCGCAGTCGGCGCGGCGTCAAACGTGGGGGTCGCAGCATTTCTGTTTATGAGCAACTATTCCTGGTGGCTGTCGGGAGTCGCAGGTGTCCTAGTAGGCGCCGTATGGAACTATGCGGTTAGTGCCATATTCACGTGGCGTAAGTGACAGCACCCGACCTACGCAGCCACCGACGCACGGCACTCGCCCCGCGCATCCGGATGCGTGCAGGGCGAAGCCGATTTGGCTTTAACTTGTGCTGCTGCCGTGCACAATTGGCATGTTATGTGCACGGGGCGCGAAATGGATACTCTCGCTGAGCCTATGTCGAACAACTCATTGAGTGCGAGCACTGGGACAGATGTCGGCCATCAGCACGACATGGCCAACAACGCACCTTCGACCGTCCCCCTGCTCATCGATCTCGATCACACTCTCATCCGCACCGATCTGCTGATGGAGACGGCACTATCCTATGTCGCCTCCAATCCCCTTCGCGTTGCCATGCCCGTCCTATGGGCGCTACAAGGGCGCGCCCACCTCAAAAGGAAACTGGCGGAAAGCGCGGATCTCGACCCCGAGCTGATACCGGTGAACGAGGATGTCGTCGCACTCGCCACCGAAGCAAAACGCGAGGGGCGCCAAGTCTACCTGGTCACGGCGAGCGATGAGCTGCTCGCCGAGAAGATGGCCACGCGCTTTCCCTTCCTAGATGGCATCTTCTCCAGTGACGGCACACGGAACCTGAAGGGCAATCACAAGGCTGCGCTAATCAATGAGCGGTTTCCGGATGGCTATGACTATGTCGGCGACAGTGCCGCCGATCTCTACGTCTGGCGCAATGCGAGGAAAGTCATTGCCATTGCTCCGGATAAAGCCACGCTACGCAAGGTCCAGGCGCTCGAAAAGCCCACTACGATAATCGAAGGCACGTCCACTCTGCGCGCCCTGATCAAGGCTGCCCGACTTCACCAGTGGGCAAAAAATACGCTCATCTTCGTACCCGCGATACTGAGCGGGACGATCGTCGATCCGAATATCCTGCTCCGATGCACGATCGCGTTCCTGGCGCTCGGTCTCGTCGCACTGGGCACTTATCTCGTCAATGACCTGCTCGACATCAACCATGACCGTCGCCATTGGTCGAAGCGCTTTCGGCCAATCGCCGCCGGTCACTTGCCTATTGGGACAGCGATCTTCGCGGCGGCCGTCTCTATCGTGGCTGGCCTTGCCATCGGCACGATAGTGGGTCTAGGTGTACTCGCTGCGCTTACCGCTTACCTCGTTTTGACGCTTGCATACTCTATTCACATCAAGCGCCTGCCAATTCTCGATGTCACGGTGCTCGCGACACTCTTCACGCTTCGCCTTGCAATCGGCATCGCAGCAACGGGCGTGTTTGCATCGCCGTGGCTCCTCGTGTTCTCGATGGCTCTGTTCACGTCGCTCTCAATCGCCAAGCGCAACACGGAGCTTCAGCGGACCGCCGAGAAAGGGGACACAATTGTGCCCGGCCGCGGCTACGTAACGTCGGATGCGCCGCTCGTCCTTGGTCTGGGGCTGGCGACGGGCACCGCGTCAGTTCTCATTCTCGTGCTTTTTCTCATCTTCGATGCCTTCGAGCGGGACATCTACACAAACCCACATTGGTTATGGCTGTTCCCGGTCATCATCTTCCTTTGGATAGGCCGCATCTGGCTGATTAGTCAGCGGGGCCAGCTGAATGACGATCCTGTGGCATTTGCTCTGAAAGACCGTCAAAGTCTCGTCCTAGGGACAATAATGGTCGTTGCCTTCACGCTCGCCTGGCTTGGAGTACCACTGTGAACGAGCAAGCCTGCTCAGCCGCATAACAACGGCCTGTCGAAAGCCATCTGCGAAGATTACTCGCGCGTGGGATCCTCGTTAAGAGCGGGCCACGCGGCAGCGATCAAACAAAATCGCTGACCAATTGACGGGCAGCACACCGCGAACAACCTGTGCCGGACCCAAGTTACATCGGCGCTTAGGCGCCGTGTTCCTGCATGAGGCCGCTAGCGAGATAGGCGACTTGCGTCCGGTTCTTCGCGTTCAGCTTTTTCATTATATTGCGAACGTGAACCTTGACCGTGCTCTCGCACATGTTCAGCTCATAGGCGATGACCTTGTTGGCCTTACCCGTGCGCAGCGCATCAATGACAGCAACCTGGCGACGCGTGAACATGCCACTGTTCTTCGGCGTCGATATTTGCTGTTGCGCTATGAGCTTGCGCGCCGCGACCAAGCTCTCGGCCGGAAAATACTGACCGCCTGCCGCGACCAGCCGCAAAGCGTGCACTGCCACTTCGACTGAGATGTCAGCCGGCATGAAGCCGTTCGCACCCCTTTCCATCGCCGTCATCACGAGCTTGGGGTCGTCGGCATCGGACATCACGACAACCGGTACACCACCGCCTTCTGCCTGTAGACGAGAGAGTTGCGCGTCCACCTCTATTGTATCGAGCCCGATCGTACAGAGCACGACGATTGCCGCCTTGACTGGTTCGACCCGCGCCAGATATTCCTCGACACTCGCCACTCCGACACCGGCGAGCGCCGTCGCTTCCGACAGGATCGATTGAATGCAGCCCCGCACGAAGGCGCGGCGCTCAATGATCACAACCGACATCACTGCCTTCGCCGGGGACGGCCGCTCGGCACTTGCCGCCACGAGATGCGCGCGCGCCTCAAGAGCACGTGCGTCGTGCGCACGATGCGCATCGCTGTGAGCATCCGGCTTGCTCTGAATTGGGGCGATCTTGCTGGCTACCGAGCGCTGCGAAGAGGTACGCATTGTCAATTACTCACCCCGGATCAACATCAGGCAGTACACTGAAGTCCCGCTCACGAATCATTCATCCATCATCGATCAATGGGACATACTTTATACTATTATTAGCCATGGTTTTGCGCTTTTGCCGGACGAGGTAAACTCAGCAATCATGCATCATTATTGCAACAGTTGCATATTCCAGGTGGCGTGCCCCCACCCGGGTCCAAGGTCTCCAGCAAGATGCACCGCGTTGCGGCCTCATCATGCACGCTCGAATTGTCTCCTCACCCTCCTTTCGAGATACGGGCGCACCATACGCTGGGGCAATCGGACGCTTTCCGCACGTAACAGCGGCTACGAGGAGTGCGGGCCGCGGCCCCACTAACATGCGCGCACGATAGTTGCAGCAAGCACATCTCGTGCGCCACAGCCCAGCTCCTTAAACTGTGAGGCCGTTGGTCGCGTGCTTGATATTGCCGGGGCACTTGCTTATAGCTCTCCGCCACGGAGGCGTGGCCGAGTGGCTTAAGGCGGCGGTTTGCTAAATCGTTGTACTCAGAAATGGGTACCGGAGGTTCGAATCCTCTCGCCTCCGCCAGCGCAATGCGCCGCGCAGATCGCTAGGCGCGGACGCGGGCTCTTGTCGAAGCGCTTCGCATCTGGCTGGACGAGCAGCTCTGATGCGTCCCCCCGACCGCTCAACAATCGCTCAAGCCATACGCTACGGCACGAGCCACTGGCAGGGCCTATGCCGCGTCCTCGATGATGGGCACGTCGAGATCGACATCAACATCGTCGAACGCACGCCTAGAGCCCTTCAGGTTTAGCTGGCATCATGTCCAGCGCTCCTGAGGTTGGTCTCGCGCTTTGTGAGACGTCGGCGACAAGCTTAGCGATGCGTTCGTGGATGGCGTCGGCGGTTCGGGCCTGCGCCATCCCCATCCAATGCTTCACCTTCGCAAAGACCTGCTCGATGGGGTTGAGGTCCGGCGAGTAGGGCGACAGGAATGCGAGCTTGGCGCCGACGTCGAGGATCGCCGTGCGATGGCGCGCGAGCGATGGCTACCAAGATTATCGAGCACCACGATGTCGCCCGGCCTAAGCGTTGGCACCAGGAACTGTTCGACGTAGCCGCGGAAGATAGTCCCGTTGATCGGTCCGTCGACGACACAGGGCTTTGTCAGCGCATCGAACCTGAGAGCCGCGAGGAAGGTGAGCGTGCGCCAGCGTCCGTCGGGCGTGAAGCCAAGCAGACGCTTGCCCCTCTGCCCCCAGCCACGGATCGGCGCCATGTTGGTCTTGATCCAGGTCTCGTCAATGAAGACGGGTCGGGCAGGATCGAGATGAGACCTCGCGCGCTGCCAGCGCTCGCGCCGCCGGACGACATCGGGGCGTTGCTGCTCAGTCGCGAAGAGCGTTTTTTTTGAACGATTGCTCCTCGCGGCGCAGGAAGCGCCAGACCGTGTCATGGGAGACCATGTCACCACGCTTCGCCAGCAAATCCTTCAGCCTGTGCAGCGTCAGATGCGGGACCTTCTCGATCTCGGCGAAGATGAAGGCGCGATGCGGCTCAAGGACGCATGTCCGATAGCCGCGAACTTAGCCGGTGCCGGGCTACCGGTATCGCGTACGCGCTTCGACCATTTGACGACTGTCGAGGGCGCTATATCGAAACGCTCAGCGATGGAGCGGTAGGTCTCGCCTTCGGCGATGGCGGCGGCAAGACGCGTTCGCAGATCAGCGGAGTAAGGCTTTGCTATGTGTGCTGGCCTCCAACATCCAGCACACATCTGCATCAGAACCCCACTGATTTGGGAATCCCAGATTCTGCCTAACGCTGAACGGCTCGAGCTCGCCGATACGCGGACCAAGCTCGTCAACCACTGGTCAGCCTCACGCATCGACGAACTCATAGCTTGGGCCTACGCCAAAGGCACCCAAGACTGACACGTCAACGGGCGGTCGGATCCGGCACGATCGATGAGGCTTGCTGACGTCACTCGTGACGTCATTGTGGATTGCAGAAACGAGAAGCCTAACCCGGCACTATCGCTGCCTTCAATCCGCAAAGCCACCTTCCAGGTGGGAGCGGCATACCGCTTACGACCACGCCTCAATGCTTTTGGGGAGTGGCACCAGTGTCAACTGCTTCCTTCCGCGAGGCCTCAGCCAGAAGCCCACCTACACTACTTGCCCAGGCAGTCGCCCCCTTACTGTTCAGGTGCTCCGAGTCGCCGAAATGGTCCGCTGCTTCTCGATATATCACCTCTCCAAGCACATGAAAGTTCGAAAATCGTGCCGAGAGATCTGCGATGTACCGACGGAATCCAACTACAACATTGGGAGACATAGCCTCAAACGTTGCCGGATTGAGCGGTGGCGTCACGAAGTATACGTTAACTTTACTGTCCCTCAGAAGCTCAAGAAGCTCCTCAAGATAGTGCTCCATAATCGGCTCAACGCTGAATACTCTCTGATTCGCGTCTTCTGCCAAGGAATTGGAATAGTTCGCCTTGCCAAAGTAGTGATGGCCGCGACTTTGTAATATGGCGTCGATACCAATCTCATTACGGGCCTTCCGGCCGATAAATCCTGCATTCATCATGGCTGGAAAGTAGTATGGCGGGAAACTCGCATGATAGCTGTAATTCTTTATGACATCAAAAATCGTAAAGATAAAGCTGGAAGAATAGATTAGCGAATCACCCAGACGGACAGAGACTTTTCGCACCTCCTCCATTTCCTGAAAATTCAGAAAGCCGAACAAGGCGGTCCGTTCCCAATACATCTGCGGTCGCGATATATCAATCGGAAGGAAGGCTATCACTACGCGCCTGCCTCGCTGGGGGCATGCGAGTATTCGTCGAACGGTATGATAGTTCTCAATTTGGGTCCCAGCGCCGAGCGCAAGATTTGTAACGTCTTCACCCATCGCAGCGGGGATTAGGCCCGCCATTGCGCGTGAGTCACCGAGTATAATGGTGCGTCCCAAGGCGCATTGATCCACCATGCGCATCTTTCCAGTCCACATGGTCCATTCCAAATCCATGAACCAAATGCGTCCGTTGATAGCCCATTGCCAAGCCGCTCCGAACATCAGTCCGACGACAACAATCAAGCCGAGAAAAAACCGCCTTAATCCCGAACGATAAAGCTCTGCTGAGCTGCCTCGTGTCGGAGCATCTGGCTTGTTCGCGAGTGGATTATCCAAGACACGCGTCCCGAAAATTGCCGCTCTCGATCACATGCGCGCGTGCAAGTTTAAGGCCGTCCCCATGAGCCAGAGCCAGTGGCTGCCAATGCCTCAGCCCTGCCGCGAGGCACGCACAAGCATGCCCATGCTGGCAAGGGTACGCGGCTGAAGAGATTGCGTATTGCATCATACATCACTCTTAATCAATAGGCACCCATCAATGTGAGCGAACCGCAGGATTACCCGTAACAATCGTCCTCACGGCTCGGCTCGTAAAAGAGGTAGCATAACGGCGACCGGATCGTCCGATTGAAAGGGCACCATTGTTGCCGTCTGGTCGGTCAGCACGCGTGGGATGCGCGGAGTAAGTATGGGCACGCGCGTCGCGGACGCCAGCTCCGCGGCAAGGACCTCGCCCGCAACCTTTGCCATCGCATACTCAACCATGCCTTTCGGGCGCGCTTCGATGAATACACTTGAGGGGTAGAAGATTGATCTCGGCCTCTCGAGCAGATGCCCCATGGCCCAGCTCACGAACTTCTCAAAGCCATTGACATAGACGGCTGCCAGGACATCGAACCGGCGTGACGAATAGGTTTGCACACTCTGATGCGCGATTCGCGGCGTAGCAAAATAATACAGATGCGTGATTGTCCGCGGCAGGCAGTCGAACTGCGCGTTGATTTCATCAAGAACATCGAAGCGGATCGCGGCTGCCGCGTCCGCGCCATAGGCTGCCTGAATATCCTTTACCAGCGCCTCAGCATCAGAGCGCCCCACGACGTACGTAATGATTACCCGAGCACCTCCTGCGGCCAACAACTTGGCTGTTACCGCCCCCAGTCCACGCGACCCGCCCACTACGAGCGCTGTACGTGTCGAGAACTCATACGCATCGACGGTACCTTGGAGGGCCGACACGGACGGGGCCTCAACTGGTTCCGCGCGCATGAATGCCTGAACCTGCCCTGCAATGCCCAAGCCCTGAATGTCCATAGTTATTAGATGGAAGCGATCATCTGCGCGCGATGTCCGCCAATGCAGGCCATTTGGATGATCGCCATCGCCCAGAATGTCGATTGCATAGCCTGAAAACACGGAGTGCAGCCCCGGACAGATCATACCAACGAGATTTGAAAGCAGAACCATGCCACGAACCCGCTCTGCTCCCAAGCTACGGGACAATTCTGGAAAGCGCGCCGCTACGTCCACGTCATTGCCACACGAAAGCCAGCCCTCACCTTTCGTAATTGCTGAGAACGAAAGCCTGCGCGGTTGATCAACTGTCTCTGCATCCGGCACATTGGCGAGAGCACTCGCGCGCCCAGCAAGCTGCGGTCCGAACTTTACGTCTAGAATTGTTGTGATGACGCCGCCTGATACAAGCTGAACCTTAATAGCCTTCTCGCTAGAGCGTGCGAGGCGAAGTTGAACGTCAATGTCCAAATAAAGAAACTTGGGAAACTGCACCCTGATCGATGTCGCCCCTTCAATAGGATGGCCCATCGCCGCAAGCTGCTCGAGCGCCCAGAGTGCCGCATGCACTCCATGCACGACTGGCGCACCCGCTTGTGTGCGTCGCGCAGCTTGCTCATCGACATGGATAGGATTGTGGTCACCCGATAGATGCGCGAATGCCAGCTGATCGGCTTGCGTAAAAACTCTCGCCGGTATCGCGTCTCCCGTCATGAACTCACCTCCGCGTTAAAGGAAATTGAGAATATCTGAGTTCTCATTAGCCAGCGAGAGTGAGCGTCAGAACTGGAAGTACAGAAACTCGGTCGCGCCGCTCATATAGAGTATCGAGAACCCTGCTACGACGCCAGCCGACAGTCCCCAGGCCAAATTGGGCCTCCACTGCAAACGCTCCGGGAAATTTGTTCGAATTCGCGGAATGATCGGATCATATTTCCCGAATAGCTCGGCCGAATTGGGCGCGAAGAATGCGATGATCATGCTCGTCAGAAGCAGCACTATCGTCGACGGGGCAAGAAGCCCGGAAGATATACTCTGGATGAGTATGGGATGGTCCAGGGGAATGTTGCCGAACATCATCCCTCGCAGTCCGATCATTCCCCCGAGAAGCCCAATAGCTGTCTCCATGTACGGCGCGCGGAAGAATACCTGAGATATCACAACCGCGATGTATGTAATGGCGCAGCTGGTAACGACCCCAATCAGAGCGGTGCTTCGGCTATACTTCTTCTTGTCGATTTTCGGGCCAAAGATGCGCCATGCGTGATTTACGCAAAGATATAAACCGTGCAGTATCCCGTACATGACGAAAGTCCAGCCGGCGCCATGCCAGATCCCCGCGATGAACATGGTCGTTGCTGTCGGGAAACCGACCAGCATAAGAAAACCTTCGATGGTGGCAGCACCCTTACCGCCAACAGGCTTTCCTTGCGCAACGCGTCGGCGCGTGACCCAAAGAGCAAGCGGATTGTACAGATACAGGGTTAGATACCGCGTCAGCGTCATGTGCCAACGTTGCCAGAATGCAATGATGCTCGTCGCCTTGTAGGGCGAATTGAAGTTGGCGGGAAAGCGGATGCCGAACATCCGCGCTTGTCCAATCGCCATGTCCGTATAACCGGAGAAATCGAAGTAGAGCTGTATTGAATAAGACAGCGCGGCTGTCCATGCCGGAATCAAGCCGATTGATGTGCCGTGCGTAAAGCCGACGCCGGTTGCGGGCGCTAGTTGATCGGCGATCAGTACCTTCTTGGCCAGCCCGATGATGAAGATGCCGAGGCCAACCGCAATATTCTCCGCCTTGAGCTTATAAGTCTCCGGATCCTCGAACTGCGGCATCATCTCACGATGATGCAAAATCGGGCCCGCAATGAGGTGCGGAAAGAATGTGACAAATAGCGCATAGTCTAGTAGGCGTCTGTCTCTCGCAATGCCCGTCTTACAATCGATAAGATAGCCAATCTGCGTGAAGGTGAAGAATGATATGCCGAGCGGCAATAGAATTCCGCCGGCGTCAAAATCGACATAAATTCCAATTCGACTCAGATTGAGGATAACAAAACCGACGTACTTGTAATAAAATAGCAAAAGCAAGTTTGCGCTGATCGCAACGGCCAGAATGGCAGTCTGGGCGCGCTCGTCCTTATCGGAGACCTGGAGAAATAGGCCAAAGCAATAATTGAATAGGATCGACCCCGCGAGAAGCGTTACGAATAGCGGATTCCACCACCCGTAGAAAACAAACGACATGAGAACGAGCCAGCCCGCCGCGAGGCGATTGCTGATCTTGCCCAAATAAAAATAACCGAAAAGAGATATCGGTAGGAACGCGAAGACGAAGGCAAACGAATTGAAGAGCATACTCAGCCAATACGGTTCGAGATCTAGGCAGCCCCGCCCTTCGTAGACTTCGTCGCGATGAGGCGAACGAACTCACCAACATCCTTCAGACCTTCGATTTCGGCGGTGTTGAATTTAACCCCGAACTTCGCCTCGGCGGCCACGAGAATGTTGATATGGTTGAACGAGTCCCATCGATCGACGTCGTCGGCAGTTGTATCCTTAGTCAGTTCGATGCTGTCGTCATCGAAGACTTCATGAAAGATCGACGTCAGTCCTGAGAGAATCTCTGCTTCGGTCACGATGAGCCTTCCACCATCTGGATAAAGGTTTCCTTGGGTGCAAAATCACTCAACGAGCAGTGCCATCGCGTGGCGCCCTCTGCCTCCCCCTCGACGAGGGTAAAGCCGAGCTTCTCATAGTGATCTCGAACCATGCCATTCTTCGCAGTTGGAACATATTGGCCAGTGAGCTGCAGCGCACCGAGCCTCCGGGCTTCGACAGCCACGAGGTTCAATGTTGCCTCCTCAACCTGCCGTCCGAGGACACGGCAGCTCATGAGCCATGTTTCTATCTGCATGTCCTCGCGGTTGTTTTCTGCCAATCGGCCGATTACGACGCCGATCATGCCGTTGTCACCAAATATATCTGTCAGCCTCAACTGAAGCGTCAGCGAGTTGGGGTCGCCCATAAGAGCGGCAACCTCGCTCTGCGAATAGCGTTTTGTCGTGAGGTTGAACTGATTGGTCTTGTTGATAAGTTGGACGACGCGCGCCAGTCCGATGCTGTCGAAACGGCGCCACTCCAACTTCATATCGAGACCACGGAGATAAGACGTGATATCGGTCGAAGCCGACCGCAGCCGCTCGCGTTGGATATTGTTCTGATATTGAGCGGACCGCGCGACATCTTCGTTCGTGATCCGCAGCGCCTCGAAGTATCCGGCACCCGAGATGCAGCGCGCGTAGAATGCCGGATCCTCGGGCATCTCGGGAACCGCTACCATCGGCAGCTCTCGACGAACTAGATTACGCTCGAATGGATTATCATCGGCAAAGACAAGAGCATCGGCTCCGATATTCAACGTCTTCGCGATTGTACGCAAGTTAGCGGGCTTATCCTGCCAATTGGCGACGAAGCAAGCGATATCCGCACGCTTCAACACCATGTCGGGGTGCCGCTCAAACGGCGCAACTGCATTAGCCTCATCATTCTTCGAGCAGACGGCTAGGATGATACCGCGGCGCGACATCTCCTTGGCATACATTTGAAAGGCAACGAACGCTTCACCAAGCGAGTTGCCCTGTCCGAGTACGATGCCATCTAGGCCGTCGTCGCCGATGACGCCTCCCCACAAGGTGTTGTCGAGATCGAGGACCAGGCATTTTGCCGATCGCCCCTGCTGAGCAGCGAGTAGACGGCCTACAAGATCGCCGTACCCCGGTGCGGCTCTCGGTGAGATTTCCTGCTTGGCACGATGCCAAAGAACAGGATCGTGCCACGCAAAAACCCCCTCCTCTTTAATGCGATCATCGAGCGCGAGGATATCGACACCATCGCCATCTGCCGCCTCGCGGATCCTGGTGTTCAATACCTCGATCATCCGCTGCTGCGACCCGGCCAACCTATGCTCGTTCCCCCCCATCAGAGCAGGTGCCAGCGGCATAACGGTCTGCTGAATTATCTGGCCTGCTCCAGCCTCCGCGGCGAGACGCCATATCATGCGCAAACGATCGATAGCAGTCTCGATAATCCCTCGTGCAGCATCCGCGTCGGCTGCAGCATTCGGAGGCCCCAGAACATTTACTGCGTCGAAGGAGAGCAGCGCGGCTGTTGGCCGAAAAGCGTGCAGAGGCGAACTCCGATGGCTCAACTCCTGGAAGTACTGACCATAGTTACCGACGTAGGTGCTGAGATGCAGGCCGCGGCGCATCGCCCCGACCCGGAGACCGGGCAGCAGGTGATCTGCTGTCGATCCGCTCAGCACTGCAAGGCGTATCGGCTTGGTGCCGAGCTCGCTTGGCGGCTCAGAGCCAAAGAGCCGCTGCGAGACAGTGTCCAGCCGGTTGGTTCGAAGGAAATCGAGACGCGTGTTCGCCAGGGCCTGCAGATCGGCCCAGGACGAGACAGCTGCCGACCGCAAGGCAGTCGACCAGTCTGGGTGCTCCGGCAACCAATGAAAATCGTTTGTAAACATTACGTCTGCACCGGAAAGGCGAATCGCTCGCTCGCACTTATGCAAGTGCTGCGCCAAGATCGACAGGCGCTTGGGTGGCAAGCTTATGCTGCTGAACCGCTGGGCGCATGATGAAAGAAGATTATCCGGTTGTCGGCGCACCTACCAGAAGCGTTAATTGTTCTGGTAACCGAGGATGGCCGTTTACCGCGGATCACGTCGCTAACGAGGGCTCGTAGTTGGCCGAACGTCCAGCTTCTCATTAGGGCAAACGAGCCCATGAATTGAGCAGCGTCTATAAGCACGCGTGCGGCACTCCCGCTAAGGATCGACATGGATCTTGAAGGGCTGGACGGATCGGTGCTATCAGCACGTCGTCCATCAGCTGAGCCGTGTCTATCATCTAGGCAAACTCCGAGCGATGGACGTTTTCGGATCTCGGCAAGTCGTTGGGTTTCCAATCCGTCAGCATCGGCATGATGGGGCGTAGCCAAGTGGTAAGGCAGCGGATTTTGATTCCGCCATGCGGAGGTTCGAACCCTCCCGCCCCAGCCACTGACGTGTGCACGCCCTACGTCGTCTGCGTCGAGAGCTTCAGGCCGACGGCACCGACGGCAATCATGGCGATGAAGAGCAGTTGTATCGGCGAGAGCGTCTGGCGCAGAATTAACCAGCCCGCGAGGGCAATGAGCGCGATGCCGGACCCTGCCCAGATGGCATAGGTGACGCCGACAGGAATGCGCGTCAGCACGATCGATAACCCGACGAAGCAACCGCCGAAGATCGCCAGCGACGCGAAGCCGTAGAGGGGCTTCTCGAAGCCCTGAGACTTGTTGAGCAACAGCGTAGCAGTCACCTCCGCGAGAATGCACGCGCCGAGCAGCAGCCAGGGGTTCATGTGTATACCTCTCTCACCCGGATCTGCGTCCGGCCCGAGGCTCCTAGCCTGCTTCTGCGCTGGACCGCAAGCAGCAAGGCAGCGCAGGGCCCAAGCCAGGCCCGCGCTCGTGTCGGTTGAGGGAGAGGACGCCGCGCTCAGCGGCAGACCAGGACGGGGACCTTGCTGTGCGTCACGACCGTGTTGGCCTGGCTGCCGAGCAGAAGGCGCTGTACGCCACTGCGGCCGTGCGAGGCCATGACAATCAGGTCGGCGCCGTCATCCTTGGCCGTCTCCAAGATGCCTTCGGCGGGGAACTGATCTTTCACGTAGCGCTTCTGGCAGGTGACGCCTGCCGCCTCCGCCCGCTTCTCCACGGCCGAAAGGATCGCCGAAGCATTCACCTCGCAGGCCCGCTCGTACTCGTCGATGGGGAAGGAGGCGCCGATCTCGCCGGTGACGAATGCCGTCCAGGGATCGGAAACGGTGACCACGATCACCTTGGCGCCGGTAGCTTTTGCTAGTGCCAGCCCGTGCGTCACGCCCTTATCGGCAAGCTCAGAGCCGTCGGTCGCGATCAGGATGTTCTTGTACATATGAGTGGCCCTCGCGTTGGTGCTCAACAGATCTGAGGGCATGGTGCCATGCCGCCCGCAGCATCATAGTTGCTGCAGACTACATGGCTCGCACGGTGCGAGCGCGCCTTGATCGCTATCAAATAGGTGGTCAGTCCAGATCCGTGAGGCGGTCGATCAGACGGCGGTCGCGCTTGGTCGGCCGGCCCGAGCCGCTCGGTCTCTCTGCACGAGCCGGCTGGATGGGCGCCGTGCTCGGCGGCGGCGGCGAACGATCGACATAGAGGGCCTGGGCCTCGGCGGCTGGGCCGCGCCGGCTGCCGATCGCCACCACCTCGAGCACCCTGATGCGCGGGCCAACTGCGATGGTGAGCACATCGCCGATGCGAACCATCTGGCTCGGCTTGGTCGTGCGCTCGCGGTTGAGGCGTACCTTGCCTTCCTCGACCAAGCCAGCAGCAAGCGTGCGCGACTTGACCACACGCGCGAACCACAGCCACTTGTCGAGACGAAGCTGGCCGCCTTCTGCAGGGGCTCTGTCCGCCTCGGTGCCTTGGCCGTGGTCTGGCGTCATGAAGAGCCCGTCTCGTTGCCTCGCTTCTCGAGCTGCTGCTTCAGAGCGCTAAGTGCGGCGAAGGGCGAATCCGGATCGACGGTCGCGCGCTTCGGAGGTGCTGCCGAGCGCATGTAGCCCTGCGAGCGATCCTCACGCTGCGGACGGCGATCCTCACGCCGGTCGTCGCGTCGGCCTTCGCCGCCATGTCCTTTGCCACCGCCGTGACGGCGATCACGATCTTCGCGCGGACCGCGTGCCGCTTGGTCGGGCCGGCCTTCACGGCGCTCGCCATCGCGATTACGGGGCGGACCACCACGCTGATTGCGATCGCGGCGCCCACCGTCGCGGCGCTCGCCTGTCTGCTGCGCGGCATCTGCGGGGGCTGTCTCTCCGCCAGCCTGCGCCGCAGCAGGAGCTGCCGGCGCTTCTGGCCTATTGGGCTGGCGATTACCGCCATCGCGACGCCCATCGCGCCCATGACGGCGATGGCGCTCGCCCTGACGCTCCTGACGGCCATCGACAGCACGGTTTTCCCCGCGATGGCGGCGGCGCGGGCGCCAGATCTCGATAAGGATTTCCTCGGCGGGCGCGGCTGCCACTTCGCCAGCAGGTTCCGATGCTGAAACGGCTTCGGCTCCTTCCGGCGCTGACGCCTCCGGCGCAGTTTCTGCGATGGTGGGCTCGACGCTGTCGGAAGCTTCGGCCACGGCCACGGCGGCTTCGGCCTCCACAACGACGGCAGGCTCCGGCGTTGCGGGCGCTGCCTCGGTTGGCTCGACCGCAGCAGCCTCCGCTTCAGCTTCGGTGGGCGTCGTCGCAGCGGCCTCGATCGCATCGGCGGCAAGTTCTACCGATGCGGCGGCGCTTTCCTCAGTGGTCGAGGTCTCAGCGTCGGCTGCAGGCGTCGTCGCAGCCTGCGCGACAGGCGTGATCGGCGCCGGATCGATCATGCTCTTCGGTGCGGGCCGGCGATCGACATGGAAACCGAGCGTGCGCAGGACGCCACCGAGCTCCTCTGCCGAACAGCCGAGGATCGAGAGCATCTCCGGCACCACGACGAAACCGCCGTCGCCGGTTGCGCCCTTGGGCCGCGTGCCGCCGCCCGAACCAGGCTTCCAGGCAATGAGGGGGCGGATCTGATCCGCCAGCCGCTCCAGGATATCCGTGCGCACAGCGCGCTGACCGCAAAGGTGATAGCCCGTCGCGCGATAGAAGGCGCCTGGCAGCGCCGGATCGGCCGGAATCGACGTGCGGCCAGCCTTCGGCGGCTCCGGGAGCGCATCGAGAGAGAGATTGTGCTCGCCTGCGTGCTTCAAGGCCCACAGAACGAGGCGCAATTCACCAGCAGCCGGCTTCAGCAGCAGCGGCAGATAGATGTTGAAGGCGCCAAAACGGACGCCGTACTTGCGGAGCTGCCCGCGCGCGGCCTGATCCAGCGCTCGAATATCGTCGGCGACGGCCTGCCGTTCGAGTATGCCGAGCCCCTCCTTGAGGCGGAAGGCAATGCCGCGCGCCATGCCGGAGAGATCCTCGGCCGACGACAGCTCGATGAGCGGCTTCAGGCGCTCGTTGATGATCTCACCGATCCAGGCATCGAGGCGCGACTGTACGCGCTCCTTGTCGGGCCCCGAGAGATTGTCGTCGGCGAGCAGAACGACCTGCGGCTTCAGCGGATCCTCGCCCGGCTCGAGACGCGCAATCTCCTCGTCGCGCCAGAGCACGCGCCCGTTGCGTGTAAGCTTGAAGGCATCCGTGCGTGCCGAGGCGACGCGACGCGCGCGCATCGCGAATTCCTTCACCAGCACGTGTGCGGCGGCATTCCGCGCGGCCTTGCCGTGAATGCCCTGCGCTTCAGCATTGGCGTCCGGCGAGAAACGGAACCCCTTGAGGCGCCCGACATAGTGGTTCTCGACCACGATCGCGCCATCGGCAGCGATGTCGGCGTTCATCTCGTCCTTGTCGCGCAGCCCCTTCATGAGCGCACTCGTGCGCTTGTCGATGAAGCGTTGCGTCAACTGCTCGTGCAGCGCGTCGGAGAGGCTGTCCTCGATCGCCCGCGTGCGCTCCTGCCAGTGGACCGGATCCTCCAGCCAGTCGGCGCGATTGGCGACGAACGTCCATGTGCGAATGTGCGCGATGCGCGTCGCCAGCGTATCGATATCACCATCGGTGCGATCGTTGAGGCCGACCTGATTGGCGAACCAGTCGGTCGGGATGCGCTCTTCCGGCGACATGAGGAATTTATAGAGCGTGCCGATGAGCTCGGCGTGGCTCTGCGACGAGATCTTCCGATAGTCGGGCACCTGGCAGACTTCCCAGAGCCGTCCAACGGCCGCCGGCCCTTGGGCCTTCGCTCGCACATCCGCATCCGCGCTGACGCTCTCGAGCGCCAGCACATCATCCGCCATACGCGCGCGCTGCAACCGGATCTCGCTCGGTGCCTCTCGCAGACTATCGCGCAGGCGCTCGATCGTCGCGAGATCGAGATCGCGATTGCGCCACTGCAGAACTTTCACGCTGTCGAACGAATGCGTCTCGAGCCGATCGATGACATCCGCCGTAAAGGGTTCGGCATCGCCCGTCACGCCGAACGTGCCGTCGTTCATGTAACGACCGGCGCGTCCCGCAATCTGCGACAGCTCGCCGGGCGTGAGATCGCGGTGGTTCTGGCCATCGAACTTGCGCGTCGCCGAGAAGGCCACGTGATCGACATCGAGATTGAGGCCCATGCCGATCGCGTCGGTCGCGACAAGGTAATCGACATCGCCCGACTGATAGAGGGCGACCTGCGCATTGCGGGTCCGCGGAGAGAGCGCACCGAGCACGACGGCGGCGCCGCCGATCTGGCGCCGGATCAGCTCGGCGATCGTGTAGACCTCGGCCGCTGAGAATGCGACGATCGCCGTGCGCTTCGGCAGGCGCGTGAGCTTCTTCTGGCCGGCGTAGGTCAGTTTGGAGAGGCGCGGGCGCGAGATGAAGTTCGCGCCGGGAATGAGATCGCTGATCGCATCGCGCATGGTGCCGGCGCCGAGCAGCAGCGTCTCGGAACGGCCGCGCGAATGCAGCAGGCGATCCGTGAAGACATGACCGCGATCGGGATCGGAAGCGAGCTGGATCTCGTCGATCGCCAGGAAATCGACATCGACGTCCCGCGGCATGGCCTCGACGGTCGAGACCCAGTAGCGCGGACGCTCCGGCTTGATCTTTTCCTCGCCCGTGATGAGCGCGACATTGCCCGGGCCAACGCGGGCCACGATCCGATCGTACACTTCGCGTGCAAGGAGCCGCAGCGGCAGGCCGATCATCCCGCTCTCGTGACCGAGCATGCGCTCAATGGCGAGATGGGTCTTGCCCGTGTTGGTCGGGCCGAGGACGGCCGTCACATTGCGGATGCGGGTCTCAAACGGCATATCCACTCCTGGCGAACTTCGCGTGCCATCGGCAGGCATCGCAGACCGGTGTGCGGCAATCAAGCGATGAATTCGGCGAATGGCCGAAATATTCCCGCCCTATGGTGGCCCGGGAACGGATAGCCCGGCCGGCCGCACCCGCTGAATAGAGCTGCGCCGCGCTCTCGCGCCCGCCACGCCAAAGCCATGCCCGCCTGCCGTGCATAAGCGGAATGCGCCACGGCAGCGCCGGGCGGACACGCAGATGTCCGGTCAGCCTGCGAATTGCACTTCAGTTCACGAGCGCGATCTGCTCGCGATTGGTGCGAATGGTGAGGCTTTGCGCCACGAGCTCGGCCGATCCGGCAAAGGTCGGCATGGTAATGCGGTGCGGCACGAAGAGCCCGGCGCCCGGAACGGCGCGGAAGGCGATCTCTATACCGAGGTTCCGCTTGAGCTCCTGTGCCTTCTCGTCATCCACATGCCCCGCGATCGGCAGGACGCGAACCCGACAGACGCTCAGCGTCTCGGGTGTCGCTCCCGCCTTGTTCTCGGCGAGAGGAACCTCGCCTTTGGGCGAGAACGTCAGGTCGAAGCGTGCCTTGCCATCGAACACGGCAACACGCTGATTGCAGGGATTTCCGTCCTTCGGGCGGCTCAGCGCGAGCATCGCGCTCATCGGGTCGAGCACCGCACGCATGTGCGCAGGCTGGACCGGAACCGTGCCCGGCAGATCCGGCATGGGCGGATTGAAATCGATGGTCTTCACGGCGCCATTGGCGAAGGCCATGCGCACTGCCCCCGACTTCGAGCCGCCTCGAAAGTCGAAGGAGAAGCCTGATGGCCGCGGTGCGTCACCAGCAAGCGCGCCGGCAACGCGCGTCGCGCCATTCCAGCGCACGAGCCCCAGCAGGGCGGAAATGTCGGCATTGGCCGAGACGGCATAGGTGCGACCGTGCACGCTCGAATTGAACGTGAACTGGCCGACTTCAAAGCCGTTGAACTGGATGCGGTAGTTGGCCTGGATCTCGGCTGGCCAAGGCTCCGAAGCGTGAGCCGCGGGCGTGATCGCGATGGTCGAAAGAGCCGCAAGGCCTAGGGCGGATATCGCGGAGACGCGAACTGACTTCAACAAGTAATTGGTGGCCATGACGCTGCCCGCAACTCCACAGAACAAGCCGAACCGAAAGACGCTACTGAGCCCATCAGCCACACTTACGAGGTAGGCCGCGTTTGCGTCGAATATGTGTCTTGGTTAACGGTCCCACCATTTGATTAACAACCCATTCCAAACCGAACCATCCTCGGTCATGGTATGCGAGGTTTCCGATACTGCAGGCCACGGAGCACCATTCGGCATTGCACCGTGTCCCGGCGGCATCGCAGTCCCGATCGACATTAAGAGCACGCGATGCGCCTCAATCCTCCGTCCATCCCGGTTTTCCTGATCGCGCTGGTCCTGGCGACCCTCGCCATGCTCATGAAGACCGGGTTCGTCGCGATCCCGCGCTATCTGCCGCATCAGGAATACTGGCTCGCCATCAGCGCGTATTTCGTGCTGCTGATCGGCAACATCGTGAAGGGCTTGTAGGGCGGTGGATCGCTGACCAGCGAACGCGGACGCGGGCTGCGCGGTTCCGCTATCGGGCTGAGAGCACCGCGCCGAGCCCAGAGAGCACCAAAAGCATAAGAACCGCCATGCGGAAGGCGCCCTGCGTGAGATACCGCGAAAGCCGCAGCCCGAGCAGCGTCCCGACATAGACGACGGGCGCGAGAGCCAAAGCGAGCCACCACACACCCTCGCCCATGCCGGCCCAGAACGTATTGAGCGCCGTCACAAACAGATAGCAGAGGCCGAAGAATGCCACGGCCAGCGCACGTGCATTGGCGTGCGGCAGCGGTGCGTGCGAGAGGTACAGCATGAGCGGCGGACCGGGCATGACGAGGAGGGCCGTCATGGCACCTGAGGTCGCACCGGTCAGATAGGCGAGAGGCGACTGCGATGTCGCCCTGTCACCAGTCTCGCCTGCGGTCCTCTCCGGCGGCCGACGCCCGAGCCACCCCAGTTCGCGGGCAATGAGCAGCGCCGTAAACAGCAGGATCAGTACGCCGACGGTGAGCTTCAATGTTTTGACATCGAGCCGCATGAAAACGAGAAGGCCGAGAGGGCAGCCGACGAGTGCGCCGATGACCAGCACCTTGAGCATATGGCGCGGCACGAGCGTCCATACGCCCCGCAGCATCATGACCGTCTGCACGAGATGAACCACCACAAGCACTTGCAGCGCGGCGTGCGAGTTCATCGCGACCAAAAACAGCGGCGCTGCGACGATGGCGAAGCCAAAGCCAGTCGCCGCTTGTACGACCGCGCCCCCCAGCGCGCCGAGCCCCAGCAGCGCCAATGCCCCCGTATCCACGGCTCAGCCCCTACCGAAGAAGACGAAGGCGGCGCCTGCCGCAATCAGTGTGAAGCCGACGAGATGGTTCCAGCCGAGCCCCTCTTTGAGCACCACGACGGAAAAGCCCGCGAACACGATGAGCGTGATCACTTCCTGGATGGTTTTGAGCTGTGCTGCCGAGTAGACCGCATGGCCGTAGCGGTTGGCTGGCACGGCGAGGCAGTACTCGACGAAGGCAATGCCCCAGGAGACGAGAATGACCAGCATCAGGGGCTTCGACTTGTAGTTCAGGTGCCCATACCAGGCGAGCGTCATGAAGATGTTCGACGCGACGAGCAGGAGTATCGGCATCGCGTACGCAAGTGGCCCCGCGGTCGGCATGGCAGCTCTTCTCCAGATCATGAGGAAGCCCGCGCGAAGCGGGTTCAGAGGGGACGCAATCAGCTCTTTTCGCCAGGGCGGCCTTTACGCGGATCGACCGGGCGCTCGTCGAGGCGCTCGAAGTCGCCTTCTATGACCGGCCCCCCGTTCCCGACACCGGAATTGCCTTGGCCGGCGCGAGGCTCGTGTCGCCGCTCGTTCTCATAGACCTCCACATCGATGTCCGCGGCGCCGAACATGCCGGCGGCCAGCCGTCCGGCGACAAATTTGCGCACGGGCGGGATGAGGAGCAGAAATCCGAGCGTATCCGTAATGAGGCCGGGCATGATCAGGAAGAAACCGGCCATCACCGTCATGGCTCCCTCCATCATGGGGCCGACGGGCGGCTCACCCCGCATGACCGCCTCCTGGGTGCGGAGCATCATGGTGAGCCCCTGCCGCTGCATGACGCCGACACCGAGGATCGCGGTGCCGACAACGATAGCGAGCGTCACCCATACACCTGCCCACTGCCCGAACATCACGAGCACGGCGATTTCCAGCAGCGGCAGTACGGTAAGCAGCGCGAACAGTGCCAAGCGCATAGGGTGTTTCCCAGCGGGATTTGGGGCTGCATATGGCCGGAATGAGGCTACTTTGGACATCGCATTCCGGTTGGCTTCACCCCATGAATGCCGTAAGTTCGGCGAGAATACCAGCGGCGGCGGTCCCTTAGGCGGTCCCTGAGGTCTGGAGCCCCCTGCAATGCTTGCAGGTGGAGGCCTGGACCAGAGACTTGGTTACTCCTACATCATAGGACTGCGGCCTACGCTGGCGAGAGGCCTATTCTATGGAAAGCGGCTGACCTTATGGACGGCAAGATCGACATCTTCACCATCATGTTCCTGGTTCTGGCGGTGGTGATCATCCTGAAGCTCAGGAGCGTCCTCGGCAGACGCACGGGCGACGACGAAGCGCGGATCGACCGCAAGCGCGAGCGAGCGCTGGAGCGGGCGCAGGCTTCGGCCAAGAACGGCACGAACGACAAGGTCGTGGCCCTCCCCCGGCGGGACCGCCCGGAGCAGGCGGGCGAGGCAACAGCCACAGCGGCGGCCAGCGTGGCTGCAGAAGAGCGGGTCCGCGCATTCGCCGGCGGCGACAGCAATCTCGAAGAGGGGCTCCTCTCGATCGTGCGCGCCGACCGCAGTTTCGACCCCGACGGCTTCATCAAAGGTGCCCGCCAAGCCTACGAGATGATCGTAACGGCGTTCGCAGAGGGCAACCGGAAGGCGCTCCGTGCGCTGCTGAGCAAGGAGGTCTTCGACGGCTTCTCCGGCGCCATCAGCGATCGCGAGGCGCGCGGTGAGATCATCGACCAGAGCTTCGTCGGCATCAACAAGGCGGACCTTCTGGAAGCCGAGATCAAGAACGGCACGGCCCATGTGACCGTCAAGTTCGTCAGCGAGCTCATTTCTGCGACGCGCGACAAGGCCGGCGCGGTCATTTCCGGCGATGCGAAGAAAATCAAGGAAGTGGTCGATATCTGGACGTTCGCGCGCGAGGCCGCCTCGCGCGACCCGAACTGGCGCCTGATCGCCACGCAGGCGCCGAACTGAGGCAGGGCAGCCCGCCGGGGGCGGCGCAGGCCGAGCGAGGGAACACTGGAATCAAACGGGGGTATCGTGCATCTGCGGTGCAAGCGCTTCGCGCTGTCATGTGCCTCAGGAGGACGACGACGCCGGGCAATTCGGTTGCTTTCCTGTGCTGCGCTTGGTGCTAGTCTTCTCGTATTTCCAGCCTGCTCGAAGGGGAGTGCTGAAGTGCCGCGCGGAGCACCAGTGAGCACGACCACCACCCCGTCAGCATCTTTCGAACCCGTCACGTTCGCCGATCTCCCCGGCTGGGATACCGACGACCATCTCGCGGCATTCAAGGCTTTCCGCGCATCCTGTCCGCGCCTCAAGGCCGCGGCGCGTGCAGGCAATCGCGCCGGTGCGATCGCGCTGCCTCCGGCTCTGCTGGCCACCTGTGATGCTGCGGCGGCGCTCGCCGAACCTGTGACACGTGCCGCAGCACGCGCCTTCTTCGAGCGTGAATTCCAGCCCCACCGCGTCGTCCACGCCGCGAAGCAAGGGCTGCTGACCGGCTACTATGAGCCCGTGCTCGAAGGCTCGCGCCTCAAGGACGATAAGTTCGCGACGCCCATCTATCGGCGTCCGGCTGATCTGGTAAATCTGGTGCACGAGGCCGAGCGCGGCGCCAAAGCCAGCCAGCTCACCCACGCACGAAAAACCGCGACCGGAACCGACCCCTATTCGACACGCGCCGAGATTGAAGCTGGCGCCCTCGGGGGCAAGAATCTCGAGCTTCTCTATCTCGCGGATGCCGTCGAAACATTTTTCATGCACATCCAGGGTTCAGGCCGCATCCGTCTCACGGACGGCTCGATGGTGCGCGTGCACTATGACGGAAAGAACGGACACCCCTATACGTCCATCGGGCGCTATCTGATCGACAACAACATCCTCGCCGCCGACAAGATCACCATGCAGGCGCTCGGTCGCTGGCTGCGTGCGGATCCGGATCGCGGCCGCCAAGTCATGCAGCAGAATGAATCCTTCGTCTTCTTCCGCGAGCTTCAGGGAGAGGAAGCCCGAGGGCCGCTCGGCGTGCTCTCGATCCCGCTCGTCGCCGGCCGCAGTCTCGCCGTCGACGCCGGGACGCACGCCATTGGCACGCCCGTCTATGTCTCCTCCACCGCGCTCACGCACGCCTCGCGCACGAAGAAAGATGGCTTTCATCGCCTGATGATCGCGCACGATGTCGGCTCAGCCATCCGCGGACCCGAACGCGGCGACATCTACTTCGGTTCGGGCGATAAAGCCGGCAAGCTCGCCGGCATCACCAAGCATCCCGGCCGCTTCTTCGTCCTGCTGCCACGGGGCGAAGGCGCGATCGAGGCCAGCACCAAACGCGGTGGCCGTTCGCGCCAGGCAAAGCAATGACGAAGCGGCCGCCGCACGGCCGTGATGTAAGCGCCGGCCCGAGCAAACGTAGATCTGCGAAAGGCGGTACATCGCCCGAGGATCTAGCGCTCTGGCATCACACCGCAAGCTCGGTGACGCCGCTCAAGAAGGCCAAGGCCCGCGTACCCGACGTCGGGCCGCCCGAAGAGACGAAGCCGACATCTCAGGCCCCGCCCATTCGGCCACTCTCATCACCCAAGACCGGCGCACCGCAGAACGCTGGACGTACGCCACCGCCCCCTCAGCCGAAGCGCGCACCCCTGCCGAAGGCGCCGCCGCCACTCGTCGCCATCGAACGGCGTACCGCGCGCCGCATCGCCCGTGGCCATGTCGAGATCGACGCGCGTCTGGATTTGCATGGTCTCACGCAGGCCAATGCCGAGCGTCGGCTGCGTACATTTCTGCTCCGCGCCTGCGCCGATGGCCTGCGCACTGTTCTCGTGATCACGGGCAAGGGTGCAGAACGCGATATCGATGGCGGACACTTCACCTCCGGGCGCAGTGAGCGAGGCGTACTGCGCCGCAGTGTTCCGCTATGGCTCGAAGCGCCGGAGTTGCGCGATTGCGTCGCCGGCATCGCACCCGCCCATGTCCGCCATGGTGGCAGCGGCGCGCTCTACATTCACCTGCGCAAGATGCGCGGAGGCTGAACAGCTAACCCGGCTGCTCCGGCGCGATGCTCTTCACGATCGACGCATCGAGCGCCTCGTAATCGTGATAGCGGATCAGCTCATAGAGGCGCTTGCGCGTCTGCATCTTGTCGAGCTGCGGTGCAGTCGTGCCGTCACGTGCGAGCTCCGCGAAGAACGTCTCCATGGCCTGCGCGGCAATGCGCAGCGAGGATACAGGCCAGATGACAATGCGCACGCCTGCAGCCTCGAGTGTGGCCGCATCGATCAGCGGCGTGCGACCGAACTCCGTCATGTTGATCATCGTCGGCACGGGCACGGCCGAGGCGAACGCCTGGATCTGTTCGAGGCTCGTCAGTGCATCGGGGAACACCACATCGGCGCCCGCCGCCGCATAGGCCCGCGCCCGCGCGATCGCCCCTTGCAGGCCTTCGGAAGCCGCCGCATCCGTCCGCGCGATGATCGTGAGATGGCGCCGCGCCTTGCGTGCAGCCGCGATTTTGGCGGCCATCTGCTCGGTGGGAATGATGGTCTTGTCGTTGAGGTGGCCGCACTTCTTCGGCAGCACCTGATCCTCGATGTGGACCGCCGCGGCGCCCGCATCTTCGAGCTCGCGCACGAGCCGCATGGCATTGAGCGCTTCGCCATATCCCGTATCGCCATCGACGATCAGCGGCAGGCCGGTCGCGCGCGAGATCGCGC
>JAEYPL010000033.1 GCA_023410905.1 Pseudomonadota bacterium | reverse complement strand
GGCGGGAGCTTGTTCGACGCTGGCGTTTGCCGCCGCCCCTCATCCTAACCTTCTCCCCGTGAGCACGGGGAGAAGGGACCTGTCGCACTCGCGGCTCGCTGGGGGCTCCGGCGGTGTCCCCCGAGCGGAGCGCGAGGTCAGGCTGAAAGCATGCCAGAGGCATGGGCCTCGCTCGCGCCGAAGGCGCGATCCTCACGCCGCCGCCAGCAGGCTCTCGAAGAGTTTGCGACCATCGACCGAGCCGAGCATGGCTTCGGCGGCGTTCTCGGGATGCGGCATCATCCCGAGGATTCTGCCCGTCGCATCCGAGATGCCTGCAATATTGCGCTGAGCGCCGTTGGCATTGGACTCGGGCGTTATATTGCCGGCCGGATCGCAGTAGCGGAACGCGACCTGCCCCTCACCTTCGAGGCGGTCCAGCGTCGCGGGATCTGCGAAGTAATTGCCGTCACCATGCGCGCAGATCATCTGCGCGACTTCGCCCTGGTTGTAGCAACGCGTAAAATTCGTACGCGTATTCTCGACCTTCAGCCAGACATCCTTGCAGATGAACTTGAGCGAGGCATTGCGCTGGAGAACGCCCGGCAACAAGCCTGTTTCGCAGAGAATCTGGAAGCCATTGCAGATGCCGAGCACGGGCACGCCCGCTTTCGCCTTGGCGACGACGTCGCGCATGATGGGCGAATGCGCGGCCATGGCCCCGCAGCGCAGATAGTCGCCGAAGGAGAAGCCACCCGGCAGCACGATGAGATCCGACTGCGGGACCTCGCTGTCGCCATGCCAGACGATGCGCGGCGCGGTGCCGGTGACGTCGGCCAGAACATCGGCTACGTCCCGCTCGCGGTTCGTTCCGGGAAAGACGATTACCGAGCTCTTCATCGATCTGTCCCCGTTCTCACTTCGCCGTCAGCTCGAAGGCATAGTCCTCGATGACCAGATTGGCGAGCAGCTCCCGGCACATACGATCGACCTCCGCGCGCGCGGCGGCCTCATCCGTCGAGACGAGATCGACCTCGATGTACTTGCCCTGGCGCACTTCCTCGACGCCCTTGAAGCCGAGGCTGGAGAGCGCGTTCTGGATGGCCTTGCCCTGAGGGTCGAGGACACCATTCTTGAGCGTAATGCGGATACGGGCTTTCATGCGCCTCTCGTGCCTTGCCGGGCCGGCTATGGTCCTGTCCGAGAGAAATGCCCGGTCATAGCGCGATATACAAGGGCCGCGGCGCCGCATCGGGGAAAACGAACATGAATCACGCGATGATTATTGGCGCCACCGGCATCACCGGCGGCTACATCCTGCGCGATCTGGCGGCCCGGCCGGACTGGAAGGTGACGGGACTTTGCCGGCGGCCGCCCGGCGAATCAGGTCCGAACGTGCGCTGGATCGGCGTCGATCTGCTCGACAAGGCGAATGCCAAGGCCAAGCTCGGCGGCCTCGCCGAGATCACCCATATTTTCTACTGTGGGTTCCTGCCGCTCGGGCCCGATGAGCTGCACCTCCCGGCCAACGGCAATGTCGCGGCAAATCTTGCCCTCCTCGCCAATGCCGTGGAGCCCGTGGCGGACGCTTCGAAGGGGCTCGCGCACATCCAGGTCATGCAGGGCACGAAATACTACGGCTCGCACATCGGCGCCTTCAAAACGCCGGCCAAGGAGGACGACCCGCGCCACATGGCGCCGAATTTCTATTTCGACCAGCAGGACTATGTGACGGACCTCCAGGCCGGGAAATCCTGGACGTGGTCCTGCCTGCGGCCGCACACGGTCATGGGCTTCAACATCGGCAATCCCTTGAACCTCCTGGCGGGACTTGCCGTCTATGCCGCGATCTCGAAAGAGCTTGGCCTGCCGCTCAAATTCCCAGGCCACGAAGCGCACTATCGCTCCGTCTATCAGGTGACGGACGCCGGCCTTCTCGCGCGCGCGGCGCACTGGGCGGCGACGACACCGGCCTGCGCCAATCAGGCGTTCAACATCACGAACGGCGATTTCTTCCGCTGGGAGAGCCTTTGGCCGCGTATAGCCGACCTGTTCGGCATGAAGGCCGGCCCCGTTCAGACCATCGATCTCGTAGCCTTCATGGCCGACAAGGGCCCTCTCTGGCAGCGCATGGTCGAGAAACACGACCTCATGCCCGTACCCTTTGAAAAAGCAGCCAATTGGGGCTTCGGAAATTACGTGTTCAAAGCCACGTGGGACCAGATGTCGGACACGACGCGAGCCCGCAAACTGGGCTTTACGGAGTGCTTCGACAGCGAGGAGCGCATACTGGAGCAACTCGCTGAACTCAGACGCGCGCGTTTTGTGCCTTAACAGTCATTCCTGTTCGCCGTGAACGCCGGACGAAGCTGCCGCCCCTGAATGCCGATCGTGGATGCGGTGGCTCCGGGCCGGACGTGCTGCGCTTGTCGATGATGCTTTGATATCCGCTCGATGTACTCGACGGAACGCGAGATGACGACGTCCTTCTGCCGATCAGCCGTAATGATGTGATACGAGTCCTCAAGCACTGCGGTGTCGACCGGCCCCGCGAGATTACGCATCAGATGAAGGACGTTGTTGAGGTCCGCGTAGTCGTCTTCGCGGGCGTGCATCACGAGCGTTGGCTGGTGAATTGATGAGAGGCGAGCGAGCGTCGCTTTGACGAGCCTGCGGTGTTCCAGCACGGCTGCTCCCGGCGTCACGGGTACGCCCGCGAGGGATGAATCGCCGCTGTGCATGGCATCATGAATTTGCTGCCGGATGCCAGGATCCTTGATCCCGTGCGGCGGCAGATCGGGAAAGTCGAACCGGTCGGCCAGCGCCTTGTGCCGCACCAGTCGGAACAAGTGCGCATGTGGCGGCACGACCCAGCCATTCAGCCAGATCGTCGGCGCATAGAGCACTACGCCATCCACCAGATTGGGGTGCTCCGCGGCCAGATAGAGGCTCAGGACAGCGCCATTCGATAACCCGCCGACAACAACGAAATCACATTCGGCACGCAAGCGCAGCAAGCCAGCTTCAGCGCTGCGCAGCCACTCCGTCCAGCGCGTCTCCTTGAGATCGTCGTAGGTGCCACAGTGTCCAGCGAGCTCCGGACAAAGAACGGTGATGCCGGCTGCATTGAGCCCTTCAGCCACCTCTCGCATTTCATTGGGCGTCCCGCCGAGCCCATGCAGCAGTAGAGCGCCGACTTTGCCGCCCTTCAGCAGAAAGCCATTGTCGCCAGAGATCGCGCTGACTCCTGATGCGGGCTGTGCGCTCAAAGCCGGGGCTGCTGCCGGGGTCTTCTGCGCCGCGTGTTCACTGCGAGTATGAAGATACTCGCACACGTAGTCGTTCAGCGCGCTCACCTGTTGATGACGATGCAGGACCGCATTCGGCACGGAATCGATATCGTGGATGTGGCCGCGACAGTCAGCCGTTCCGCACGTGCAGCGCGCGCGACGATAGGGCGACCAGAAAGCCGGCACACGCGTTACGGCGTAATCGAACGTGATCTCGGCGCCCTTTGGAATATCCACGAGCGCGATGAGCGCATTCGAGCGATGGAGGGCCGCATTGGCCTCGCAGCTGTGATTGAAGCGTCTCGATAGCGCATCGAGATGAATATACAGATTCCGCCGGATCTGAAGGACGTCACTGCCGCTTGCCCGGCGCGTCAGAAATCGCGAAGCACACCGCAGCCACGACATCCGCTTGCCGCTCATGCGATAGATCAGTTCACCGGCCTTGAAGTCTCTACCTGCGAAAACTCCAAATTTTCTTATTCTTGAACGTCTTACGATAAGACTCACGCAAAACCATGCTCTATTGTTTCCACTACCGCGGCTCGTAGGCGACAAAAGGGTGCGAAAATAGGGCTCATATCGTCGCGCACCGGCGTGAAATGCGCCGCGTGACAATCCGCGCGATAACGAATCAGTGAAGAACGGTGCGTCGGCCACAGCCCCACCAAGAATGTCCGTGTAATCAGTCCTGTAGCGTTACGTGATCAGGGCGCCGACGACTTGGACTGACATGAGCGACGCGGCTCCGCTTGCCAATGCAGATGTGACTGACGCCGACGCGGCCAGCGTCGCGATCGCCGATCTGCACGCGGGACCACGCGACGAAGCCGTCGCGAGGAACGATCGGCGTTTTTATGTCGGCCTTGCGCTTGCGTTCACACTGCACAGCCTCCTGTTTGCGGGCTTCTACAGCTCGCCGCCGCGCAATATCGGCGATCCGGGTGGCAGTCCGGATGCCATCAACGTGGCGCTCGTCACGGACGCGGAGTTGCGCAGCCTCTCCTCCGTGCCCGACTCGAGACCTAAAGGCCCGCCGGCACCGCCAGCGCCACCGCCTGAACCGACAACCGAAGCGGCTCCCGCACCGGCGCCCACGCCACCCCAGCCGCCAGCCGAGGCGGCACCAACGCCTGAGCCACCGTCGCCACCGACCCCTCCAGCCGTCCAAGCACCGCCACCGACGCCTGCCCCCGAGCCCGCGCCAGAGACGACCGTCACCGATGACGCGCTGACGCTCAAGCCCATGGAAGACCTCGTGGCACCGCCACAAAGGAAATCCGAAGCCAAGCCCACCGAACCGCAAAAAAAAGAGCCGCCGCCGCGCAATCAGCCGCCCAAACCCGAGCGTCCAAAGACCGCCAATCTCGATCTCTCACCACCCCCGATGTTTTCGGCACCAACAGGTGGCGGAGGCGCCGGCATCCAACGCCCGCCCGGCATCACGCGCTCCGGCGAGAACGACGCTTTCGCGCGTGCCGTCGTGAGCGCGCTGCAGCGGACCATGCCGCAGCTCATGAATACGCGCGGCCGCGTCACGGTGCGCATCACGCTCGATATGGATGGCGGTGTCGTGAGTACGCAGGTCGTCCGCCCCTCGAATGTCGCCGGGCTCGATCTCAGCGTCGTGTTCGCGACAAAGCAGACGAGCTATCCTTTCCCGCCGCGCAAAGCCAAGCCTGATGATCTCGTGTTTCTGATCACCTACATCTACAATTAGCAGAAGGGCCGTGGCGGGCCCCATGAACCACCGGATGGCTTACAGATGCTGGATCGACTGCTCGACATACTGCAGGGAGGTGGGCGCAGTTCAGCCCCCGCCACCGAGGAGCCCCATCTGGCCGTCGCCGTACTGCTCGTCGAAGCCGGCCTCATGCACGGCGACTTCAGTGCCGATGAGCGGGCTACGACGGCGCACCTGCTCTCGCGCCGCTTTGCACTCTCCGCGGACGAGGCCGACGAACTGATCGGGCGCGCCGAGGCGCGTGCACGCAACTCCGCGCAGTACTTTCCTTTCACCAACAGCCTCAACACCAACATGAGCATCGACGACAAGGTCGAGGTCATCGAGATGCTGTGGCGCATCGCCTATGCCGACGGCAATCTGGATGCCTTCGAGGATCAGCTCATTCGTCAGGTCGCCGGCCTGCTGCACGTCCCCGATCGTGACCGCATGAATGCACGCAGGCGCGTTCTCGGCGACTGAGCCTCGCCCCGCGTTATGCGCCCAAGCGTACTGGCGCTCATGCCGTCACACGAAACAAAAGAGCCCGGCATTCGTGCCGGGCTCTTTTGATTGAAGGTCCGCCGAAACATCCGCCGTCAGCGATTCAGGCGTGCTTGCCGTGGCAGTGCTTATACTTCTTGCCCGAGCCACAGGGGCACGGCGCATTGCGCGAGACGCGACCCCAGGTCGCTTCATCAGCCGGATCCACCGCACCGTTCTTGCCGCGCGACTTTACGGGCTCGGGGCGCGCGCGGCTCGGAGCTGGCGCGTGCGCGCCCGATGTCAACGCGGCCTCGGCGAGCTCGAACTCGTCCTCGCCCGTCATCGGGTTGAGGTGATGCGCCTGCATTGGCGGCAGCTCGAATTCCTCGACATCTTCCGGCACGTTCCCTGCCGACATGCGCACATGCATGAGCTGGGTCGTCACAGCTTCGCGCAGGTTCGAGAGCATGTTCTCGAAGAGTGTGAAGCTCTCGGACTTGAACTCGTTCACCGGGTCGCGCTGTCCGTAGGCGCGGAAGTTGATCACCGTGCGCAGGTGCTCGAGCACGACGAGGTGCTCGCGCCAGAGGGTATCGAGCGTCTGCAGCAGAGCGGACTTCTCGATGTCGCGCAGGCGCAGCCGGCCGATTGCCGCCGCCGATTTATCGGGCGCGGCCTCGATCGCTTCGACAAGCCCCTTGGCCTCGATGTACTCGCGCATGAACGAGTAGCCGATACCGGCGAGCTGCGTCTCGGCTTCCTGCCGGCTCGGCCCTTCGATGCGGATCTCTTCACGATTCGAATCGAGCAGCGCGCGCCCGAGCCGCTCGAAGGTGGTCTCGTTCGGAATACCGTCGGCGAGCGAGCGAAGATCCGGCTCGCTGCGCACGAAGCCGACCATGCCCTTGGCCTGCTCGTAGCCGGCAAGCACACCCTTGCCGACCTCTTCGGCAAGCTGCGTGAACTTCTCGTCGACAGCCTTGGTCAGCCGCTCCAGGATTTCCTGTTCGGCAATGCCTTCCTCGTCGGCCCATGTCGAGATGGGCGCATCGATGCCGAAGATCTCCTCGATGCGCGCCTTCAGCCCCTCGGCATCCCATTGCTCGGAATAGGCTCCCTCGGGAATGTGCTTCGACACCAGCTCCTGCAGCACCTCGTGGCGCATGCCGTCGATGGTCTCGCTGACATCCTCGGCGCCCATGATGTCGATACGCTGCTCGAACACGACCTTGCGCTGGTCGTTCATCGTGTCATCGTACTTGAGCACGTACTTGCGGGCGTCGAAGTTGCGCGCCTCGACCTTCTTCTGCGCGTTCTCGAGGGCCTTGTTGATCCAGCGATGCGTGATCGCCTCGCCTTCTTCGAGACCGAGCTTCTGCAGCATCCCGTCGATGCGGTCGGCGGCGAAGATGCGCATCAGGTCGTCTTCGAGCGACAGGTAGAACTTCGTGCGGCCGGGATCGCCCTGACGGCCCGAACGGCCACGGAGCTGATTGTCGATGCGCCGGCTCTCGTGACGCTCGGTGCCCATGACATAGAGGCCGCCGGGATACGTCACCGTCTTGGCCGGACGATTGCCCTTTGCGGGCTCGATCTCGACCGTATCCGACGCCTCCAGCACCAGCTTGCGATTGGTCTCGATCTCGTCGGCGATCTTGCGGATAAGGCGTTCGCGCTCCGGCCCTTCCGGCACGTCGGCAAGCTCCTGCTCGACGCGCATCTGCAAGTTGCCGCCGAGCTGAATATCCGTGCCGCGGCCGGCCATGTTGGTGGCGATGGTAACAGCACCCGGCACGCCCGCCTGTGCGATGATGTAGGCTTCCTGCTCGTGGTAGCGCGCGTTGAGCACCTGATGCTTGATCCCGCGCTGCTTCAACAGCTCCGAGATCATATCGCTCTTCTCGATCGAACCCGTACCGACAAGCACGGGTTGCTTCCGCTTCTGCGCGCTTTCGATCTCGTGAATGATCGCTTCGTATTTCTCTTTGGCCGTCCGATAGACCTCGTCATCGAGATCGGCGCGGCCGATCGGCACGTTGGTCGGAATCTCGATCACGTCGAGCTTGTAGATGTCGAGGAACTCGTCGGCTTCGGTCATCGCCGTACCCGTCATGCCGGCGAGCTTGTCGTAGAGGCGGAAATAGTTCTGGAAGGTGATAGATGCCAGCGTCTGGTTCTCGGGCTGGATCGTCACGTGCTCCTTGGCTTCGAGCGCCTGATGGAGACCTTCGGAATAACGCCGGCCCGGCATCATGCGGCCCGTGAACTCGTCGATGATGACGACCTCGTTGTCCTTCACGATGTAGTCGCGGTCACGGTGGAACATCTTGTGGGCCTTGAGGGCCTGGTTGATGTGGTGGACGACCGTGACGTTCTCGATGTCGTACAGGCCATCGCCCTTGAGAAGGCCTGCCTCGTTCAGCAGACGCTCGATGGTCTCCTGACCTGCTTCCGTGAAAGCCACCTGCTTCTGCTTCTCGTCGAGATCGAAATCCGTCTTCTCGATCTTGAGCATGAGCGCATCGACGGCATTGTAGAGTTCCGAACGATCCTCGACCGGCCCCGAGATGATGAGCGGCGTGCGGGCCTCGTCGATCAGGATCGAGTCAACCTCGTCGACGATGGCGAAGGCATGGCCCGAAAGCTCTGGCGGCCGGCCACCGAACTGCACCATGTCGATGACGCGCATCTTCATGTTGTCGCGCAGGTAATCGAAGCCGAACTCGTTGTTGGTGCCGTAGGTCACGTCGCAGGCATAGGCCGCGCGGCGCTGCTCGTCATCGAGATCATGAATGATGCAGCCGACGGTGAGGCCGAGGAACTTGTAGACCTGCCCCATCCACTCGGAGTCGCGCTTGGCGAGATAGTCGTTCACGGTGACGACGTGAACGCCGCGACCGGCAAGGGCATTGAGATAGACTGGCAGCGTCGCGACCAGCGTCTTGCCTTCGCCGGTCTTCATCTCGGAAATGTTGCCGGAGTGCAGCACCATGCCGCCGAGGAGCTGGACGTCGAAGTGGCGCTGCTTCAGCGTCCGCTTGGCCGCCTCGCGCACGGTCGCGAACGCGGGCACCAGAATATCGTCGAGCGTCGCGCCTTCGGCGAGCTGCTTGCGGAACATCTCCGTGCGTGCCCTGAGATCGGCGTCGGAGAGCTTTTCGAGCTCAGCCTCGAGCGCGTTGATCTCGGCAACCTTCGGCCGAAAGGACTTCAGCATCCGATCGTTCGACGAGCCGAAGATCTTGGAGGCAATCGAAGCGAGCGACAGCATGAACCGTTCCCCAAATCCAGTCGCCAGGGGCGGGCCTCGCCGGGCCCCGAGCTTGCGAAGTCGATGTACGCATCATCGCACCGACATCCGTCGGGCCGCTGCTGCGATCAGGTTGTGCTTCGAAGAGGAAGAGGCCGGCGATCGAGCCGCCAAAAGGCCCTACCAACCCAACCGGGCACGCATCCAGCCGGCACGTGGGAGAGATAAGGACGGCGCGGGGGGTTGTCAACGAAAGCGCG
>JAEYPL010000020.1 GCA_023410905.1 Pseudomonadota bacterium | reverse complement strand
CACGGCCGGGAGGCGGGCCCGCCACAGGTGCTGTCGTCGGCGTTTGCTGCCGCCCCTCACCCCGACCCTCTCCCCATTGAAGGAATGGGGAGAGGGAGATCACGACTTCGCGCGTACGTACGAGCCGGGGGCATCCTCGATCGCGCCGAGCGTCGCACCGGGCTCACGCGCAGCAATTTCCTTGCCCGAGCGCTTCTTCAGCCAGCCCATCCAGTGCGGCCACCACGAGCCTGGCGTCTCCTTGGCACCCTCGAGCCATTCCTCGAGCTTGTCCACGCGGTCCGGGTTCGTCCAGAACTGGTACTTGGGCGGGCGGCCTTCGAGCGGCGGATTGATCACGCCCGCAATATGTCCCGATCCCGACATCACATACTCGACCGGCCCACCGAACAGGCGCGAGCTGATGAAGACGGATTTCGCCGGTGCGATGTGATCCTCGCGCGCGGCAAGCTCGTAGATCGGCAGCTTGACCTTACTCATGTCGAGCGTGATCCCGCCGATCTTCAGCTCACCCTTGGCAAGTTTGTTGTCCTTGTAGAACTCGCGCAGATAGAAGCTGTGGTTGGCTGGCGGCATCCGCGTCGAGTCCTGGTTCCAGTACAGGAGATCAAACGGGAAGGGCGTCTTGCCGAGCATGTAGTTGTTGACGATGTACGGCCAGATGAGATCGCGCGGACGCAGCAGATTGAAGACCGTCGCCATGCGCGAGCCATCGAGATAGCCGCGCTCGGCCATCATCTCTTCGAGCGCCTTGAGCTGCGCATCGTCGATGAAGAGCAGCAGATCGCCGGCCTTGGTGAAATCTGCCTGCGCGGCGAAGAACGTCGCGGAATTGTAGTTGTCGCGCCCGGTCGCGGCGTCATAAGCGAGCGTGGTCGCGAGCAGCGTACCGCCGACGCAATAGCCGACGATGTTGATCTTCTCCTGCCCCGTCTCGCGCTGCACCGCATCGGTCGCGGCATGAATGCCTTCGCGCATGTAATCTTCGAAGGTCTTGTTCGCGAGACGCCTGTCGGGATTGACCCACGACACGACGAAAACCGTGAAACCCTGCGCGACGATGTAGCGGATGAAGGATTTCTGCTCGGTGAGATCGAGGATGTAGAACTTGTTGATCCACGGCGGCACGATCAGCAGCGGCACCTCGCGCACCTTGGGCGTCGAGGGCGTGTACTGGATGAGCTGGAAGATATCGTTCTGGAAGACGATCTTGCCGGGCGTGATCGCGAGATTGCGGCCGACTTCGAAGGCACTCGTGTCGGTCTGGCTGATCTTGATGAGATCGCCCGACGTTTCGAGATCGGTGAGCAGATTGCCGACACCGCGCACGAGGTTCTCGCCGTTGGACTTGAACGTCTCGCGAAGAACCTCGGGGTTCGTCAGCGGGAAATTCGAAGGCGAAAGCGCGCTCGCGACCTGCCGGAAATAGTACTCGGCGCGCTGGCGCGTGCGCTCGTCGAAGCCTTCGGTGTCGTCGATGACCTTCTCGGCCCAGAGCGACGTCACGAGATAGGCCTGCTTCCAGAAGTCGAAGTACGGGTTGCTCGTCCACTCCGCGTCGCGAAAGCGGGCATCACCGGCCTCGGGCTTCGCAACGTCCTCGACTTCCTCACCCATCATGCGGCGGACGGTCGTGTTCCAGACATCCATGTAACCGCGCATGAGCTCGCTTTGCGATTCTGCCGCCCGCACGGGGTCGCTGAACCACTGGCGCATGATCTCGCCGACGATGTGCGTCGCCTCGTTCATGTCGCTCGGCGGGCTCATGGCGCCGCCCGATTTTTCCGAGCGCTCGATCAAGGCCGCCCAGGCCTTGCCGCCCTCCTCGACGAGGCGCACCATGTTGCGCGTGAAGGCTTCCGGATCGTTCACCATGTACTGCGTCCAGTCCACTCGGGTTGTAGGGGACTTTGCGGGCACTTCCGGGGATTTTTTGGGCATGCAGGCATTCCGGGAGAGCAAACGCCATCACCTGGAGCCACCTCTCAACTGAGGGTGATTCCCGCGAATAGCGCGAGGGACTAATCAGCGCACGTTAAGTCAACTCTTAGCCGTGCCCCCCCGACCTGGCAATCGCGGGCCGGCTCCATGCTTACGATATCACCTTCGTCAGCCGTCGCCGCCTCACTCTGGCGGGAATCCGCGCAATAGAGTAGACCGTGCCCGACCGGCACCCGCACGCGCGGCGGCCGGCCATCGTATACCCCTTGAGCAAAACCGAGGTTCCGCCGTGATCGAGGATTTTCATCGCATCAAGCGCCTCCCGCCCTACGTCTTTGCGGAAGTGAACAAGCTCAAGGCCCAGGCTCGAGCTCGCGGCGCCGACATCATCGATCTCGGCATGGGCAATCCGGACCTGCCGACGCCACGCCACATCACGGAAAAGCTCGTCGAGACCGTGGGTAAGCCGCGGACGAACCGCTATTCGGCCTCGAAGGGGATCAACGGCCTGCTGAAGGCCCAGGCCGCCTATTACGGCCGCCGCTTCGGCGTGAAGCTAAACCCCAATACCCAGGTCGTCGCTACGCTCGGCTCGAAGGAAGGCTTCGCCAACATGGCCCAGGCCATTACGGCGCCGGGCGACGTGGTGATCGTGCCGAACCCGAGCTACCCGATCCACGCCTTCGGCTTCCTGATGGCTGGCGGCGTCATCCGCTCCGTGCCGGCCGAGCCGACACCGGCCTTCTTCCCGGCGCTCGAGCGCGCCGTAAAGCACTCGATCCCGAAGCCGATCGCCCTGGTCGTGTGCTATCCGGCGAACCCGACGGCGCACGTCGCAAGCCTCGATTTCTATCGCGAGCTCGTCCAGTTCGCGAAGCAGAACGAGCTGATCCTGCTCTCGGAACTCGCTAATGCCGACGTCTACTTCGATGATGCCAACCCGCCGCCTTCGCTCCTGCAGGTGCCCGGCGCCATGGATGTCGCCGTCGAGTTCACCTCCATGTCGAAGACCTACTCCATGGCCGGCTGGCGCATGGGCTTCGCGGTCGGCAACGAGCGCCTGCTCGCGGCGCTGGCGCGCGTGAAGAGCTATCTCGACTATGGTGCTTATACGCCGATCCAGGTGGCGGCGGCCGCGGCCCTCAACGGCCCCGAGGACTGCATTCACGAGATGCGCGCCACCTACAAG
>JAEYPL010000009.1 GCA_023410905.1 Pseudomonadota bacterium | reverse complement strand
GTTGTAGGTTCTCAGAATGCCGCCCGACTTCTGAGCGAAGGCAACGGATGGCGCCAGCGCGCACGCTGCAATAACAAATGCAGCCGCACCGCGGTTCACGCGGTTGGTCATCATATCCTCCCAGATGCAGTTCTTGTTTCTGTCCGCGCCCGTTCGTTGACGGGCACGGGGGCAGTGTTTCACCCAATAGACGCCTCATCAAGGCGAATGCACCGCACCAAAGCCCTGAGCGGCTGAAAATGGTGAGGGCGGCAGGTGCAGTGCACCGGCCGCCCTCACCGAAAAGACGATCAGGAATCGGGCTTACTTGTCGAGCCAGACATCCTCGAAGCGCCAGCTATTGTAGATCGAGTTCTGGTGCAGCACGTAGCCCTTCACGTGCGGATGCCAGCACGTTGCCGAGCGGTTCTGGAAGATGATCGGCCGCGCCACGTCTTCAGCGAGGATCTTCTCGATCTGCCAGACCAGCTCCTTGCGCTTCTCCGGATCGAGCTCCGCCGACTGCGCATGAATGAGCTTGTCGACTTCCGGGTTGCTGTAGTTCGTGTAGTTCCGGCTGGAACCGCTGAGATAACCTTCGAACATCGTCACGTCAGGATCGTCCACGCCCGTGCCCGTCAGGTTCAGAGCAACCTGATAGTCACCGCGCGTGATGCGCCCGTAGTAGAGCGAGGTCTCGATGATCTCGAGTTCGGCATCGAAGCCGATCTGGTTGAGGTGATCGACGAGCAGCACGGCCGGGTCCTTGTAGGACTGATAGTCGCGCGTACCGACCTTCACCTTGAGCTTGTTGTTCGGGCCGTAACCCAGCTCCTCCATGATCTTCACCGCCCTTGCCCGGCGCTCCTCGATGGAACCGGCATACGACGGGAGCTTCTTGAACTCCTCGACGGGCTTGCTCCAGACGCCGGCCGGCGGCGGCAGCATGGCGCCGCCAATCAGCGCTTCACCGCCCGAGACGATCTTCACCATCGCGTCGCGGTCGAGCGTCAGCATCATGGCTTCGCGCAGCTTCGGATTGTCGAAGGGCGCCTTCTCGCGGTTGACGAGCAGGTTCGCGCTTACGCCCGTTGCCGCAAACTCGCAGATCGCATTCGGCGAGCGCGATTGCACGTCAGGGAGCAGAGGCCGGGTGACATCCGACACGAACGTCTTGTCGATCTCACCTGCTGCGAACGCCAGCAGACGCGTGCCGCGGCTGCCGATGATCTGGAACTCCAGCCCATCGAGATAGGGCCGACCCGGACGCCAGTAGTTCGGGTTCTTCTCGAGACGCACGAACTTGTTCGCCTCGAAGTTCACGACCCGGAACGGCCCCGTGCCGATCGGCTTCGTGCGCATGATGCGCGCCGGCACATGGCACGGATAGACGGGTGACATGCCGGACGCCATGAGCGTCAGCAGTGACGCCTGCGGGCGATTGAGCTCGAAGGTGACTTCGTGATCGCCGTTGACCGTGATCTCCTTGATGTTGTCCCACCAGAGCTTGCGCGGGTTCTTGCGGAAGCCGCTCTTCGTGTCGGCCTCGCGGGTCCAATCCCAGGTGCACTTCACATCCTTGGAGGTGAACGGCTTGCCATCGTGCCACGTCACGCCCTGGCGCAGCTTCATGGTGAGCTTCGTGCGCGGCTCATCCCAGGTCCAGCTTTCGGCCAGCTCGGGGCGGATCACCTCGGGTTTATTGACCGGCTCGGCCTGGTCGAAAATGACGAGGTTGTTGAAGACCGCCATGAACGGGTGCGTGGTTGCACTCGTCGCTTCTTCCAGGATCGAGGCGCTCGGCGGATTGGAGACCTCGTACGACCGCAGAATTCCGCCAGACTTCTGGGCTAGAGCGAGGGAGGGTTGGATTGTCCACACCCCGGCAAGTGCCGCGATGAGGCCTAGAGACTTCGTAGCGTTCAATATTTCCTCCTAGATCAGCCGGATGCGGCGCGCCATGGGGCGCCCGCTCAGGTGCAGGAAACCAACGCCGTGTCTGCAGATCCCTCCATGTCCCTGCCGACTTCAGCGGTACTTCCGGTGCACCGGGGCATCAGGTGACCGAACTTGAAAGATTCTCATATGTCCGGACCTGAGCCGGATGTCTTCTAGCGGCCCCCGACCCGCTTGTCTCCCTTGGCAAGCACAGACCTTCCATGCAGCCTGCCGGCGAAGAAACGACTTGAACTCAACGGAGGAAACCATGGCGGAGAACGACCTAGAGACGCTCCACGCTCTCAATGAGAACTATGTGCGCTCGGTGGCCGAATCGGACGTGCGCTGGTTCGACCAGAACCTCTCGGCCGATTTCCTCAATACCAACCCCGACTGCACGATCATCGACCGCGCCGGCTTCCTGAAGCGGATTTCGAACCCGGCGGGGGGCACAGGCCTGCATCCGGAGGACGTGAACATCCGCCTCTTCGGCGATTTCGCGATCATCCACGCCCGCACGGTCTACTCGAAGCCTGACGGCAGCTCCGGCGCCGGTCGCTATACCGACATCTGGGCACGCCAGGACGGCCGCTGGCTCTGCGTCGCGGCCCACGTGGCGCGCGGCTGATCTGTCCGGCCCCTTTCGCGCAGGCTTGGGCCGATGCTATAGGGCCTCAGCACTTTCAATCGGGACATATATCCATGAGCGCGATGAAGCTGGCCGTGATGGGCGCCGCAGGCCGCATGGGGCGCGAGCTGATCCGTGCCGTGCACGCGACAGGCGGCGACGCCGTCGTTGCCGGTGCTGTCGTCGCAGGCGCCATAGAGCGCGCCGGATCGAACGCCATCGGCCAGGATGCGGGCGAACTCGCAGGGATCGGCAAGATCGGCGTGCCCGTCACGGACGACCCGCTCGATATCGTCGCCAAGGTGGATGGCATTCTCGACTTCACGATCCCTGAGGTGAGCGTCGAGGTCGCTGGCCTCGCCGCCAACGCCCGCATCGTTCACGTCCTCGGCACGACCGGCTTCACGGGCGAGCACGAGGCGGCGATCAAAGCTGCCGCACGCCATGCCACGATCATCAAAGCCGGCAATATGAGCCTTGGCGTGAACCTGCTCGTCGCGTTGACTCGCAAGGTCGCCGAGGCGCTGGACGAGGATTTCGACATCGAAGTCCTCGAAATGCATCACAAGCATAAGATCGATGCGCCGTCCGGCACCGCGCTCATGCTCGGCCAGGCAGCCGCCGATGGCCGCGGCGTCGATCTCGCCGAGACGAGCGTCCGCTCGCGTGATGGTCACACGGGCGCCCGCAAGCGCGGCGACATCGGCTTCGCGACACTGCGCGGCGGCAATGTCGTCGGCGAGCACAGTGTCATCTTCGCCGCCGACGGCGAGCGCGTGGTGCTGACCCATCTCGCGACGGATCGCGGCATCTTCGCCCGCGGTGCCGTCAAGGCTGCGCTTTGGGGGCGCGGCAAGGGGCCGGGCCTGTTCACCATGGCCGACGTTCTCGGGATCTGAGCGGCGACTGAGCCGTTAGAAAACCACACGCATCAACGAACGGAACTGTCCGCGATCATGTCCCATCTCCTCGTCCTCGTCCGTCACGGTGAAAGCGCCTGGAACAAGCTCAATCTGTTCACGGGCTGGAAGGATCCCGATCTCACCGAGAAGGGCGTTGAAGAAGCGACGCGCGCCGGGCGTCTGCTCAAGGAGGCAGGGCACAAGTTCGATATTGCCTACACGAGTGCGCTCACCCGCGCGCAGCACACGCTGCGCCTGATCCTCGGCGAACTCGGCCAGCCGGATCTCGAAACCGTCCGCGACCAGCGTCTCAACGAGCGCGACTACGGCGATCTCTCCGGCCTCAACAAGGATGATGCGCGCAAGCGTTGGGGCGAAGAGCAGGTGCACATCTGGCGCCGAAGCTACGACATTCCGCCGCCCGGTGGCGAGAGCCTCAAGGACACGGCCGTGCGCGTGTTGCCGTACTACGATGCCGAGATCTGGCCCAAGCTCAAGAGCGGCAAGAGCGTGATCGTCGCCGCGCATGGCAACTCGCTGCGCGCGCTCATCATGCAGCTCGAAGGCCTCACGGGTGAAGAGATCATCAAGCGCGAACTCGCGACCGGCGCACCGATCGTCTACGAGCTCGACGATGCCGGCAAAGTCGTGAGCCGCCGCGATCTCGTGGCGTAACGCGCGCTCCATTCACCTGGATCGAGTTCGCTGAACGGTCCGGTCTTGATGCCGGCGAGTGTGCGCAGCATCTGCCCTTCGGCAAAGGGCACGACCGACGCGAGGCCGAAAGTTGCATCGCGCACCAAGCCGAGCACGCGGCTATCCGACTGGAAGAAGGGCGTCAGCCAGCGACTCGCGAGCTGATAGAATGCGACGTGACGCCGCCGCTGATCGTGGAAATCACCGAGCGCCGCCTCGATCGAGCTGCCCTCTTCCAGCGCTGTGGAAAGCATCATCGCGTCGACGAGCGCCAGATTTCCGCCCTGCCCGAGTTGCGGGCTCGTGCCGTGCGCGCCATCACCGATCACCGCGAAACCGAGCTCCGTGCTGTACGAGCGCTCGACCACCACATCCGCATAGGACACGAACGAGAGGTCGCTTGCCGTCCTCACGCCATCGAGAATGGGCGAAACCTCGGACCACAGCTTCGCGACGCGCGCCTTCCAGGCATCGAGGCCGGCCGCCATCCATGCCTCGCGCTGATCCGCGCGCACACTCCAGAAGAAGGCGCAGCGCGGCGTCGGATCATCCGGCAGCCGCCCGATCGGCAACACGCCGATCATGATGGGCGCGCCGTCATAGCGCTGCATGAGCGTCGTGCGATGAGGCCAGCCATCCGTGATCGGCAGCGCCGCCCAGATCGCGCCGTAAGTGAATGGCCGGTTACGGATCCGCCCGCCGAGCGCATGGCGCAGCGGCGAGCGCATGCCGCTCGCATCGATAATGAGATCATACGGCCCGTGGTGACGGCCGAGCGTATCGACCACCACGGAACGCCGATGCGCATGGCACTCGATATAGGATGCCTCGACGCCCGGCGTAATGGGCACGCCGAGCCGCACGACTTCATCGTGCAGCAGCGCGAAGAGGCTCGCGCGGTGAATACCGAGACCAAACAGATGCGGCTGCAGCCGGCGGTAGTCCATGGCAAGGACGCGGCGGCCCCGCGCGGTGCGCCCTTCGAGATCATGAATGACAGCGCCGAGCGCACACGCACGCTCGTCGAGCCCGAGCTGCGCGAGGCAAGCAAGGCCTGTCGGCTGCAAAAGGAGGCCAGCGCCAACTGGCCGCGCTTCGGCAAACCGCTCGAGCAAGTGAACGTCGTGGCCACTGCGCGCCAGGAAGGCCGCTGAGGCGAGTCCGCCAACGCCGGCGCCGACGATGCCTATTCGCAGGTTCCGCATGTGCGCATTCCGGCCTGCGAAAAATCGATCAAGACATGAGCGTCCGCGCCAGCCTAGGTGACGGGCCCATGCGCGCGACGCGGTCTCGATGGGGCATTGGCCGCCTCGAGCTCGGCAGCGCGCCGGCGCTCGTCAGCGGTGCGGCCAGCCACGAGCCAGTACACCAATCCAGCAACGAAACCGCCCGTCATGAAGGCCGTCAGGGCATAGTTGTTGACGATGGTCGGGGCGCCCTGCAGCTCACTTACATACTGCGCAAGAAAGCCAACCCCTGCGATCATCAGCCCGACGAGCGCATAGAAAATCCAATCGCCGATGCCGCGCCATTCCGCCATAGCCGCGGCGGCAAAGGCCAGCGGCGCGGCAAAGATCAACACCTGGATGGAGCTTGCGAGAAGCTGGAAGCCCGCCATGGAGAACCGGCCCGCTTCCCCGCCCGCAAGGTCCGCAGGCGTGAAGACGAAGGCGACGAGAACGAAAGCGAAGGCAATGCACGCCGCAACGTAGCCGCCCAATATCAACAACACGCGCAACAACATGATATCGCTCGCCCCATAGACCCCGCGATCACCTGCCGCGATTATAGGGATCGGCCCGAACCCAGCAAGAGTTCAGCAGGTTTCAACCATCCCTGCGCGGACGAGTCCGCCGCCGCGAGCGTCAATTGCATAGGCCCTTGTCCTGGCCGGGCTTGACGCCGCCGATATGAGGCGTAGACGTTCAACCCCATCCAATGGAATGAAAATCACGGGAGTTCTGGGAGAGCATGGCCGGATGAGCACCAAGGGCAAAGCGTACATTGTCGGGGCCTACGAGCACCCGACGCGAAAGGCGCCGGACAAGTCCCTCGCCCAGCTTCACGCCGAAGTCGCCAAGGGCGCGATCGAGGATGCGGGGCTCAGCAAGGACGACATCGACGGGTATTTCTGTGCAGCCGGCGATACTCCAGGCCTCGGCGGCAACTCGTTCGCCGACTACATGGGCCTCCGCCTCAAGCACATCGACACGACGGACACGGGTGGCTCGTCCTACCTCCTCCATGTCGGCCATGCGGCGCAGGCGATCGCTGCCGGCAAGTGCAACATCGCGCTCGTCACGCTCGCCGGCCGTCCGCGCTCCGAGGGCGTGCAGACCGGCACGAACCCGCGCATGGGCAGCCCGAGCCAGCCGGATCTCCAGTTCGAGTTCCCCTATGGCCCGGCGACCGGCAATATGTACGCCATGTGCGCCATGCGGCACATGCACCAGTACGGCACCACGAGCGAGCAGCTCGCCTGGGTGAAGGTCGCGGCCTCGCATCACGCGCAGTACAATCCGCACGCCATGCTGCCGAAGGTCGTGACCGTCGAGGACGTCGTCAACTCGCCGATGGTCGCCGATCCGCTGCATCGCCTCGACTGCTGCGTCATCTCCGACGGTGGCGGCGCGCTGATCATCACCAAGCCGGAAATCGCCAAGAGCCTGAAGCGGCCGCTGGTCAAGGTCCTCGGTACGGGCGAGGCCGTGAAGCATCAGATGGGTGGCCAGGATCTCGATCTGACGTTCTCCGCCGGCCGCTGGTCGGGCGCGCGCGCGTTCGAGGAAGCGGGCGTCAAGCACAAGGACATCAAGTACGCCTCGATCTACGACAGCTTCACGATCACCGTGATCATGCAGCTCGAGGATCTCGGCTTCTGCGAGGTCGGCCAGGGCGGCAAGTTCGTCTCGGACGGCAATCTCATCTCGGGCGTCGGCAAGCTCCCGTTCAACACGGACGGCGGCGGCCTTTGCAACAACCACCCCGGCAACCGCGGCGGCATGACGAAGGTCATCGAGGCGGTGCGTCAGCTCCGCGGTGAGGCGCATCCGAAAGTGCAGGTTCCGAATTGCGATATCGCGCTGGCGCACGGCACGGGCGGTTCGCTCGGCACGCGGCACGTCGGTGCGACAGTCATCATGGAGCGGGAGTAAACGACGATGTCAGGTGAAGAGAGAATCTATCCGGTCGTTCCCGCGACCCCGGGTTCGGAGGCCTACTGGGAAGCCGCCAACGCCGGCAAGCTGATGCTCGGGTACTGCAAGTCCTGCGACAAGTCCTACTACTACCCGCGCGGCGTCTGCCCGATGTGCCTCTCGACGGATGTCGAGCTGCGCGAGGCGAAGGGCACGGGGACCGTCTACACGTACTCCGTCATGCGGCCCGCGAAGCCCGTCTACGTCATTGCCTACGTGACGCTCGACGAAGGCCCCTCGATGATGACCAACATCGTCGATTGCAATCCAGACAGCGTGAAGATCGGCCAGAAGGTCAAAGCAGTCTTCAAGCCCCGCGAGGATGGCACCAAGATCGTTTGCTTCACGCCGGCCTGATCGGCGCGACGCTCTTACGAAATATGGCGAGCCCTGAAGGAGCCCTCTCCTTCAGGGCTTTTTCCTGCAACCTCAGAACCTGAACCGCTTCCCGACCGCAAGCGGCACGAGCTTGCTGTCGCCAAATGCATTGGCGAGCGCCGTCATGGCGCGCCAGCCCGTACAGTGACCCGCCGCGACTACATCGAGGCCGAATTCCTTGAGCGCCTCGACCGTCTGCGGAATGACGCGCTCGTTCGTTCCCGAAAGATGCAAGCCGCCCATCACGGCATGGAGCGGCACATCCGGGAAACGCGCGCGCGCGTGCTTCAGCACGTTGATGACGCCGGCGTGAGAGCACGCCGACAGCACCACGAGACCCTTGCCCGCGACACGCACGGCGACGTAGCGCTCATCCATGAGCAGTTCGTCCGGCTCCCAGCCCTTGCCATCGAGCGTGCGGCGATGCTGTCCCGGCAAACCGGTCTCGAACGGTGTCACGCGCGGAATTTCACCGCTGACGAACGCGAGGCCGTCGAGCGGGAAGCCCGGTTCCGCCGTGTTGATCACCCGCGCGCCATAGGCGCTCAGAGCCGCGACACTCGGCACGTCCTGCATGAGGCGCATCGAGCCGTCGGGGAGCTTCGCGGCGCGCGCCCGGAACATGTCGGGATGCGCGTAGTAGGGGACCTCGCGTCCGCCATTGCGGTCGCGCACAATCTGCAGCGCGCGCAGCATGGCGCCACCGTGATCCCAATGCCCGTGCGACAGCACCATGGCTTCGACCACGCCGAGATCCACGCCGAGGCGCGAGACGTTCCGCTCGAACGTACCGTCCTCGGGTCCGGCGTCGAACAGCAGCGTGCGGGTCGTCCCGCCCTTCTTGATCGTCACCAGGCACGCGAGACCGTGCGCGGCGCAGCACAGGCAGTCGCCTGCGAGCACCCAGGCCCCGCGCCGCCGGCGCCCGAGGGCCGCGATCTCCGTCTCGACGAAGGCGGGCGTGGAGGAAAGGTTGTCCGTGACGTTGTCGACGAGAATGAGAATGTCGACCTCGTCGGCGGCCTCGAGCTCCGTCATGCGCCATCCTCCCCGTCGCCGGCCCTGCTCCAGAGCCGAGCTGCCCAAAATTAGTGATCAATCATGAGTTTATGCCAGCGCGTTTGGCAATCCTCCGTTCAAGATTGCACAGATTGCAGGCGTTCGACAGACCGCCCCCGATTGCCTGCCTGATTTGGCGGCGCACGCCCATGACTGCCTAATAAATAATCAACAACGCCTGATCACCCCCCATCGCAGGCGGCCCATCCTCCAAACTAACGATTTGAATATGCGCACTTTTTCGCGCGATCCGCGGATTGGCACACGGCTTGCGACCACTGTTAACCGTCAGTTCACCGGTTACAGGAGGAAAGCATGCTGCAACGTCGGAATGTGCTCGCGGGAATAGCCGCGACGGCACTGGCGGGAGGCGCACTGTTGGCGGGCACTCCGCTCGCTCAAGCCCAAGACACGATCAAAGTCGGCGTGCTCCACTCGCTCTCCGGCACGATGGCGATCAGCGAAACGACGCTCAAGGACACCATGCTCTTCCTGATCGAGGAGCAGAACAAGAAGGGCGGCGTACTCGGCAAAAAGCTCGAGGCCGTTGTCGTCGACCCCGCTTCGAACTGGCCGCTCTTCGCCGAGAAGGCGCGCGAACTCATCACGCAGCACAAAGTCTCGGCCGTATTCGGCTGCTGGACGAGCGTCAGCCGCAAGTCCGTGCTCCCGGTCTTCAAGGAACTGAACAACATCCTCTTCTATCCCGTGCAGTACGAGGGCGAAGAGAGCGAGCGCAACGTCTTCTACACGGGCGCGGCGCCGAACCAGCAGGCCATTCCGGCCGTCGACTATCTCATGAGCAAGGATGGCGGCGAGGTGAAGCGGTGGGTGCTCGCGGGCACCGACTACGTCTATCCCCGCACGACCAACCGCATTCTCGAAGCGTATCTCCTCGCGAAAGGCGTCGCGAAGGAGGACATCATGATCAACTATACGCCATTCGGTCATTCCGACTGGCAGACGATCGTGTCCGACATCGTGAAGTTCGGCTCGGGCGGTAAGAAGGCCGCCGTCGTCTCCACCATCAACGGCGACGCCAACGTGCCCTTCTACAAGGAGCTCGCCAACAAGGGCGTCAAGGCGACCGACATCCCGGTCGTGGCGTTCTCGGTCGGCGAGGAAGAGCTCGCGGGCCTCGACACCAAGGACCTCGTCGGCCATCTCTCCGCCTGGAACTACTTCCAGTCGGTCAAGAACCCGGCGAACGAAGAGTTCATCAAGAAGTGGCAGACCTTCACGAAAAATCCGAAGCGCGTAACCAACGATCCGATGGAAGCGCACGTCATCGGCTTCGCCATGTGGGTGAAGGCTGTCGAGAAGGCCGGCACGTTCGACGTCGACAAGGTGATCGACGCTCTCCCCGGCATCGAAGCGCCGAACCTGACCGGCGGCATCTCGAAGATGCTTCCCAACCATCACATCACCAAGCCCGTGCTGATCGGCGAAATCCGCGCCGACGGTCAGTATGACGTCGTGTGGCAGACGAAGGATCTCGTCCCCGGCGACGCCTGGACCGACTTCCTCGAAGGCTCGAAGGATCTCGAAGCCGACTGGGTTGGCAAGAAGTGCGGCAACTTCAATACCAAGACCAATAAGTGTGGCTCCTGACGTCTGCGACTGATCGGCGTGACCTCCACCACGTCACATCTGTACGCACACGCATGTGTCTCCCCGCCACGTTGGCGGGGAGGCCGTCTCGAAAAACCGATCATCGACCGCTCGGCGTACTCGACCGGAATAAAGAGGGCCCATGCACCGGTTCATACGTATCGCCCTGCTTTTCGCTGCGCTCGCGGGCGGCTGGCTCGTTGGCCCGATACGCGCTAACGCTGCCCCAGAGGATCTCGCCGCGGGCCTCGCCCTGATCGCCAAGGACAGCTTCAGCGACACCGCCGCCGGTATCGACGCGATCGCGCGCTCGGGCGCGCCGCACGCCGCGACGCTGATCGAAGCGCTGCAGGATCGCCGCCTGCTCATCGATGCCGCAAACCAGAAGATCTACTACCGCGACACCGCCGGTGCCGTGCGTGATGCCGCGAGCAATGACGTCGTCGCCGCGCCGCCGGCCAATCTTTCCGCGGCCCGCATGAACAATCGCGTCCGCACCGCTGCAAGCGCGGCGATGGGCGCCCTCAGCCTGATGAACCCGGATCCCGCGCGCCGCATCCAGGCTGCGCAGGCCGTGATGAAGTCTCGTGACGAGACCGCACTGCCGGTACTCGACGCGGCAATTGCGGCCGAGAAGGACGCCAAGGTGCGCACCGAGCTGCAGCTCGCCTGGGCCGCCGTCACGTTCGTCAAGAAGGACGCGACCGAGTCGCAGCGCCTCGAGGCGATCGCGCTCCTGCGAGACAGCGGCACCCGCGACGCGCTATCGATCCTGCGCACCCTTCCAGCGGACACCGCCGGGCCTGCGCGCGCGGCGGCGGACAGCGCGATCCAATCCATCGAGCAGCGCTTGGCGCTGTGGGGCTACGCGCAGAATTTCTGGTACGGCATATCGCTCGGCTCCGTGCTGCTGATCGCCGCGATCGGCCTAGCCATCACGTTCGGCGTCATGGGCGTCATCAACATGGCGCACGGCGAGATGGTCATGCTCGGCGCCTACGCGACATTCATCGTGCAGGAATTCTGCCGCAGCTATGCGCCAAGCCTTTTCGACTATTCGCTCGTGTTTGCCATTCCGCTCGCATTCTTCATAGCCGGGGGCGTCGGCGTTGCGATCGAGCGCGGCGTCATCCGACATCTCTACGGCCGTCCGCTCGAAACGCTGCTCGCCACGTGGGGCATCAGCCTCATTCTGCAGCAAGCCGTGCGCACGGCCTTCGGACCGACGAACCGCGAGGTCGGAACCCCGCAGTTCATGTCCGGCGCCATGGAGATCGGCGGCCTCGTCATCACCTGGAACCGGCTCTACATCGTCATTTTCGCCGGCTTGATCTTCGTCGGCCTGCTGCTGGCACTGCGCTATACGCCGCTCGGCCTGCACATGCGCGCCGTCACGCAGAACCGGCGCATGGCTTCCTCGATGGGCATCCGCACGGGCCGCGTCGATGCACTCACCTTCGGGCTCGGTTCCGGTATTGCCGGCCTTGCGGGCGTCGCGCTCTCGCAGATCGACAACGTCAGCCCGAACCTCGGCCAGAGCTACATCATCGACAGCTTCCTCGTCGTCGTGTTCGGCGGTGTCGGCAATCTCTGGGGCACGCTCGTCGGCGCCCTCTCGATCGGCATGGCGAACAAGCTGCTCGAACCCTACGCGGGCGCGGTGCTCGGCAAGATCATCCTGCTCGTCGCCATCATCTTCTTCATTCAGAAACGGCCGCGCGGCCTGTTCGCACTCAAGGGAAGGGCCGTCGAGGCATGATCACGCGCGCCCTCCTCGCTGACGACCGAACGGGAAAGTGGTTTCTCGCCATTGTGCTCGGCCTCGCTGTCGTCGTGCCGTTTTTGCATCTCGCCGTGCCGGAAGGATCACCCTTCCACATCTCCACCGCGACGCTCGCGCTGCTCGGCAAGTATCTCTGCTTTGCACTGCTCGCGCTGTCGCTCGATCTCGTCTGGGGCTATTGCGGCATTCTCTCGCTCGGCCATGGTGCCTTCTTTGCACTAGGCGGCTACGCCATGGGCATGTACCTCATGCGCCAGATCGGCACGCGGGGCGTCTACGCGCATCCCGAGCTCCCCGACTTCATGGTCTTCCTGAACTGGAAAGAGTTGCCATGGTACTGGTACGGTTTCGAGAACGCCTGGTTTGCCTTCCTCATGGTGATGGCGGTCCCCGGCCTGCTCGCGTTCGTGTTCGGCTGGTTCGCCTTCCGAAGCCGCGTGACGGGCGTGTACCTATCGATCATCACGCAGGCGCTGACGTACGCGCTCATGCTGGCGTTCTTCCGCAACGACATGGGCTTCGGCGGCAACAACGGCCTGACCGACTTCAAGGACATTCTGGGCTTTCCGGTTCAGGCGAACACGACGCGGGCGGCACTCTTCGCAGCCTCGGCAATAGCGCTGGCTCTCGGATACCTCGCGGCGCGGGCCATCGTGTCATCGCGGCTCGGCAAGGTTCTCGTCTCGATTCGTGATGCGGAGAGCCGCACGCGCTTCCTCGGCTACCGCGTCGAGCACTACAAGACGTTCGTCTTCACGGTCTCGGCCATCATGGCTGGCATCGCCGGTGCGCTTTACGTGCCGCAGGTCGGCATCATCAATCCGAGCGAGTTTCTCCCGGCCAACTCCATCGAGGTCGTGATCTGGGTCGCGGTCGGCGGCCGCGGCACGCTCGCAGGCGCAGCCCTCGGTGCGGTGCTCGTGAACTTCGCCAAAACGACTTTCACGACGGGCTTTCTCGCGCCCTACTGGCTTTTCGCGCTCGGCGCGCTGTTCGTCGTCACGACGATCTGGCTGCCGAAGGGCATTCTCGGCAAGTTCAACGACCTCTGGGAGCGCTGGCGCTCTTCTCCGGCCGAGAAGAGCGAGAGCAAGCCTGCATCCGTCCCGCAGCTCGCGGAGTAGGACTAAGCTATGACAACGCTGGTTCCCGATGACGCGCCCGCTCCTCTCACACCGAGTCTT
>JAEYPL010000290.1 GCA_023410905.1 Pseudomonadota bacterium | reverse complement strand
CTCCCCAGCAGATGATGAGCGCCACTGCGGAAAAAGTGCCAAACAGCGAGAAAAACGCGGGCAAAATCGACGCGATCACCAGCGGCACGGCAGCCATCAGCAGCAGCGCAAACGACCACCACAGATGCACAAACGCCACCTGAAAGGCCATGCGCCACAATTCCTTAAAGCTTAATTCGGTCATCACCAGCAGCGGCCACACATAAAAATTGCTGAGCAGCAGCGCCAGCCCGAAAAACAGCGTCACCCCACGCACCAACCAGCCCACCACCAGCGGAAAGTCCGGCGCGGATAGAATCGTCAGGTTGGCGAACACGATCAGCCCCACCACCACATCAATCACCACAATCAGCGTGGCATACAGCCAGTGCTGGCGCATCCCGTTGAAGAAATCGCTGAAAAAAGAGGTGTTCTCGCTTCGCGCCATTGGCATCAGGCATTGAAATAACCCGGCAGTCGCGGCTGGCAGCGGGATAATCAGCGCCGCCAGCAGCAGCCACAGGATATTCGCCAGGACAAACGTGCTCACCTGCTCCAGCAGGCTGGATTGCTCATCATTTAAATGGATCATAACGGCGCGGTGGGCATAGCCGGGTGGCACGCCCAGCCGCTTGCATTAACCTTTCAGACCGGTCGTGGCGAAGCCTTCCGTCAGGTAGCGCTGGAAGAAGACGAAGATCGCAAACACGGGCACCAATGATAAACTGGACATCGCAAAAATCGCCCCCCAATCGGTTGTGCCCGACGGGTCAGCGAAGGTGCGTAACGCCAGCGACACCGTATACAGGTCGGGCGCGTTGAGGTAAATCAACGGCGTGAGGAAATCCTCCCATGTCCAGTAAAACGAGAAGATCGCCGCCGTGATAATCACCGGCTTCAACTGCGGCAGGATAATGCGGAAGAACGTCCCCGCCTTGCCACAGCCGTCAATCTGCGCGGCTTCGTCCAGGTCAACCGGGATGCCACGGATAAACTGCATAATCATGAAGATGAAAAACGCCTGCCCGCCGATTCTAGGCAGCAGCAGCGGCAAAAACGTATTCAGGAAGCCCAATTCGCTGAACAGGATATACTGCGGGATGATCTGCACCTGAACCGGCAGCATCAGCGTCAGCATCATGATGACAAACCAGAAGCGCTTCCCGGCAAACTTGATCCGCGCGAAACCATAAGCCACCAGCGCCGATGCCGAAACCGCCAGCAGCGTACCCACCCCGGCATAGATAAACGAGTTCTTGTAAAACACCGCAAAACTCAGGCCGCCAAAACCGGCCCAGCCGTTGGGGTAATTCTGCACGTAAACCTCATTGGGGATGATGGCCGTCTGATTCGTCCAGATTTCATCCGGCCCTTTGAGCGAACTGGCGAACAGCCATAAAATCGGGTACATCATCATGAAGCCCACCAGCAGCACCGCGCCGTGATAGATCGCATCCTTAATGAAGCGCTGCCGGTGCAGGGGGAGAGCCGGGGTTACGGGTCGCCCCACACGGCGTGATTCCAGGTTGATACTGCTCATGTCAGTTCGTCTCCCCTGCTTCATAAAATACCCAGTACGATGACGACTTGAACACGAAGGCAGTCAGCACCGCGACCACCACCAGCAGCACCCACGCCATCGCCGAGGCGTAACCCATCTCAAACGTCACAAACGCCCGATTATAGACATACAGCGCATAGAACAGGGTCGTATCCAGCGGGCGGCCCCCGGTGACGATAAACGCCTGGGTGAACACCATAAACCCGCTGATGATCTGCATCACCAGGTTAAAGAAAATGATAGGGGTTAGCATCGGCAGGGTAATGCGGATAAATTTCTGCCAGCCGTTCGCGCCATCAATCGAGGCGGATTCGTACAACTGCTCCGGGATATGCTTCAACCCGGCCAGGAAGATCAGCATGGGCGAGCCAAACTGCCACACCGCCAGCAGAATCAGTGTCCAGATGGCCGTGTCCGGGTTACCCAGCCAGTTCACACTGGGGATACCCAGCGATCCCAGCAGGAAATTGAGCAGGCCATTATTGCCGAACAACTCGCGCCACATCACCGCCACCGCCACACTGCCGCCGATAATCGACGGTGCATAGTAGATGGCCCGGTAAAACGAGACTCCCCGGCGCTTGGTGTTGAGCAGCATCGCTACCCCCAGCGCGAAGATCAGCCGCAGCGGCACCGAGATCAGCGCGTACTTCACCGTGGCTTCCACCGCTTTCCAGTAGCGCCTGTCCTGGGTAAACATGCGCTCAAAATTCTCCAGGCCGATAAATTTCCAATCGCCCAGGATATCATAATCCGTAAAGGACAGCCCCAGCGAGGCGATCATGGGGATGAAGGTAAACAAAATAAACGCGATCTGCCACGGCCCGATGAACAGATAGCCCATGAGGTTATTCTGTCCAAATTCGCGCTGCCGGTGGCGGGCAATTGGCAGTCGGCTGGCCGCCGTGCCGGGTACAGGTGTCGGGGCTATCGATTCACTCATTACATAAACCCTGCTAATGGTCAACGGTCATCGAATGACAAAAAGGTGTATTTCAAAGCGAGTTCACGCCAGCTTTATCCTTTGCCCTCAGTCTTGCAGGTCACCCCTTCCCCTGAATTCGGGGGAAGGGGACGGGGGATGGGGGTTGCTGACACGGACAATTTCACATCACCCGAAGTAAAACACACCTATGACAAAAAGGGGTGGGGGATTATCCCCACCCCAACACAATCATCTGAGGTTATTCGGCGTTTTGGGCCAGGATGCGATTGGCCTCTTCGCGGAAGATAGCGATACCTTCCTCCACCGGCAGGAACCCATACAGCACCGGGTCAATGAATTCGGTGAAGTAGATGTTCGCCATGATGTCGGCATGACCAGGGGGATCCGGCGGGCGAATGGGGCTGTTATCGGCCTCGACACGTTCCAGATACTCAAACATCTCGACCTGCGCCCGACCCAGCAGCGGGATCAGCGCTTCACGGACAGCCGACGAAATCGGCACACCGCGTTCGGCCAGCAGGATTTCATTGGCTTCAACCGAGTTGCTGAAGAAGTCGATGAATTTGGCGGCTTCTTCCGGGTGGGCCGAGGTCGAGGTTATCGACCAGAACTGCGACGGCTTGATGTAATTGGCGGACTGACCACCTTCCCAGCGCGGCAGTTGGTACAGCACGATATTCCGATCTTCACCGGCTGCATTCCACACCGCGACAATCTGGTTGCTGTGGAAG
>JAEYPL010000287.1 GCA_023410905.1 Pseudomonadota bacterium | reverse complement strand
TGGACTGGCTACGGGCAGCAGGCGCCGAGCATGTGGACTTGAGCCGCGGCCTGCACTTCTCGAGCGCCGATCACGCTATCGAGGCTGCGCTCGAAGGCGCCGGCGTCCTCCTCGGCGTCCGCTCGCTTGCCATGGATGACGAGCGACTGGGCCGGCTCATGTTCCCCTTTTCGCTGAGCCTGCGCTCAGAGCGCGCATTTCATATTGTCTGCCCAGAAGGCCACGAGACAAGACCCAAGATCGCCGCCTTCTGCGCCTGGATCACGGAGGAAACGGCTAGGCTCGGGCTCGTGTGCGCTGAGGAGGTGCCGCTGCCGCAACCGCGCGCGCCACGTCGGCGCCCGGCCCTCAGCGCGGCTGAAAATGATCCCAGCCCGAACGTCCAGGCTCTATCGGCACACCCTCAACGTCGAGGACGAAAACCTCGCGCGCCGACGTGATCTCACCGATCCGCGTCACGGCGATACCTGCTTTCTGGGCGGCCATCTCGAATTCGACGCACGCCGCTGGCGGTACGGCGGTCAGGATCTCGTAGTCGTCACCGGCCGCCACCGCATCCTTGATCCGGCCAGGCTCAGCGTTGATCGCGCGCCGCATGGCCGGCGACAGCGGCAGATTGGCAGCCAACACACGCGCCCCCACACCCGAAGCGCGGCACATGCGGCCGAGATCCTTCATGAGGCCATCGGAGAGATCCATCGCCGCACGTGCGTGCATACGCAAAGCTTCCGCGAGGGCAATGCGCGGGACCGGCCTCAGATAACGTCCGATCGCGTGAGCTGCCTCATCCGCAGTGAGCGCGAGACGCACTGCAAGTCCGGCATCCAGCTTCAGCGCGAGCCCAAGCGCGGAATCGCCGAGCGTTCCGGACACATAGAGCGCATCACCCGCTTGCGCCGCCGCTCGTCGCACCATCTTGCCTGCGGGCACTTCACCGATCACCGTCATCGCGATGGAAAAATGTCCCGGCGTGCGATCCGTATCGCCGCCCGCGAGATGCATGCCGAAAGCCCGTTGCGCAGCGCCCAGTCCCTCGGCAAAGCGCGCCATCCAATCGCGTTCAGGCGCTTCGGGCAATGAAAGCGCCATGAGATAGACGCGCGGCGTCGCGCCCTTCGCCGCAAGGTCCGACACGTTCACCGCGAGTGCTTTCCAGGCGATGTCAGCCGGGTCGTCGTCGGCAAAGAAATGGACACCGGCAACCACCGGATCGGTCTTCAGGACCAGCTCGTAACCCGCGCTCGGCGCCAGCACCGCGCAGTCGTCCTTGAGGCCGAGCGCGCCCGCAAAACCAGCGGCCAGCGGCGCCAGGAATATGCCGACGAGCTCGTCCTCACCTTCAATGCGCGTGCTGTCCTGCTTTCGGGCCACCGGCCTTTTCTCCGTCCGTACTTTGCTCAATCCTACCATGGATTTAGTGGGGTCCCGCACGATCACCATAGGCAGGCGCGCATCCGGTGTGGCACATCTCAGGGATAATCATCAATAAACGTCATCCTGGAAACGCCCCACATGACCGCCTTCCCACACCTCACGGCCCCGCTCGACCTCGGCTACATCAAGCTGCCGAACCGCGCCATCATGGGCTCCATGCACACCGGTCTCGAATACATGGACCGGCACATCGAGCGCACAGCCCGCTTCTATGCCGAGCGCGCGCGAGGCGAGGCAGCACTGATCGTGACGGGCGGCTACTCGCCAAATGCGGACGGCCTGTTCGGCCCCAATGGCCCGGAAGTGAGCCGCCCGGAACACATTCCCGAGCATCGGCAGATTACCGCCGCGGTGCACGCCGAAGGCGGGCGCATTGCCCTGCAGATCCTGCACGCGGGCCGCTATGCCAAGCACAAAGGCCTCGTCGCTCCCTCGACGCTCGCCTCACCGATCAATCCGCTGCAGCCGCGCCGCATGACAGCCGAAGACATCGAGCGCACGATCGAGGACTTCGCCATCTCGACAGCGCTTGCGCGCGAAGCTGGCTACGACGGCGTCGAGATCATGGCCTCGGAAGGCTATCTCATCAACGAGTTCACCGCGCAGCGTACGAACGATCGCGACGATGACTGGGGCGGCAGTCTCGAGAATCGCCTGCGGCTTCCCGTCGAGATCATGAAGCGCGTGCGCCGGCGCGTCGGCAGCGACTTCCTCATCATCTACCGCATTTCATCGATCGATCTCGTCGAAGGCGGCCTCGTCGGCGATGAAATCGTCGCGCAGGCGAAGGCGGTCGAAGCGGCGGGCGCCTCCATCCTCAATCAGGGCATCGGCTGGCACGAGGCGCGCATTCCGACCATCGCGCAGAAGGTGCCGCGCGCCGCGTGGACGTTTGCGGCGAAGCGATTGAAGGAAGCGGTGTCCATTCCGGTCGTCGCATCGAACCGCATCAACACGCCCGCCGTTGCAGAGGAAGTGCTCGCCTCCGGCAACGCCGATCTCGTCTCCATGGCGCGGCCATGGCTGGCGGACGCGCATTTCATGACCAAGGCGCGCGCCGGAAAGGCCGATGAAATCAACGTCTGCATTGCGTGCAATCAGGCGTGCCTCGACTACATCTTCTCGAGCCGCGCCGCGAGCTGTCTCGTGAACCCCGTCACCGGCCGAGAGCTCGATTTCGATGCCATGCCGAAGCCCACGAAGAAGAAGCGCGTCGCAGTGATCGGCGCGGGGCCAGCGGGCCTTGCCTGCGCGACGACCGCCGCCGAACGCGGCCATGACGTCACGCTCTACGAGGCCCAGAACTGTATTGGCGGGCAACTCAACATTGCCCGCAACATCCCCGGTAAGGAAGAGTTCGATGAGACCATCCGCTATTTCGGCAGAATGATCGAAACGCGCGGCGTGGCGTTGAAAGTAGGCAAGGCGCCGGAGGCACGTGACATCGCTGGGCAGTACGACGAGGTTGTCGTCGCTACGGGCGTACGGCCGCGCACGCCCGACATTCCCGGGATCGACGATCCGCGCTGTGTTTGCTACATCGACATTCTCATGGGACGTGTGCAAGCCGGCCGCCGCGTCGCAATCATCGGCGCGGGCGGTATCGGCTTTGATGTTGCGGAGTATCTTTCCGGCCCGTCGCAGAAGGAAGCCGCGAGCATCGCGCACTTTCTGCACGAGTGGGGCGTCGATACGGGCATCCGCGTACCGGGCGCGCTCGAGACGCCCGCCGAGCCCGAGATCAAGCGCCAGATCGTCATGCTGCAGCGGAAGCCAGGGCGCATGGGCCGCGGCCTCGGCCTTTCCACGGGCTGGGTGCTGCGCATCGCGCTTGCCAAGCGCAAGGTCGCGCAATTGACGGGCGTCACCTACCAGAAGATCGACCCGGACGGCCTGCATATTCTCGTCGGTGAGGAAGCGCGCGTGCTGCCGGTCGATACCATCGTCATCTGCGCCGGACAGGAGAGCGAGCGCACACTCGCCGACAGCCTCGTCGCAGCCGGCACGACGCCGCACATCATCGGCGGCGCTGATGTCGCCGCCGAGCTCGACGCCATGCGCGCCATCGACCAGGGCGTGCGGCTCGCCTACGCGTTCTAAGCAAAAAAGGGAGGGATGAATGATCCGCTATGATCTGACCGGCAAGACGGCTCTTGTGACCGGTGGTGCCTCCGGCATCGGCCTCGCCGCTGTGCAGCAACTTGCGAGCGCGGGCGCAACCGTCGCCGTGAACCACCTCGCCGATGACCCGCGCGGCGCCGAGGTCGTGGCACAGCTCTCAGGACAGGGCATGAAGGTCATTGCCGCTCCCGGCAATGTCGGCGACGCGATCGATGCCGTGCGCATGGTCGAGAAAGCCGTGCAGGATCTTGGCCGCCTCGACCTGCTCGTCGCCAATGCCGGCACACCCGGCACACGGCGCAAGATCAATCCGGAAGAGCTCGATCTCATCACCGAGGAACTCTGGCAGACCGTCGTGCAGGTCAATCTGATTGGCGTGTTCCGCTGCGCCAAGGCGGCGGCACCGGCGCTGAAAGCCGCACGCGGCGCCATCGTCAGCACGGCATCTATCGCGGGCCTCGGTTTTCCCGGCAGCAGCCTCGCCTATGGCGCCACCAAGGCCGGCGTCGTCAATCTCACGCAGAACCTTGCGCGCGCGCTCGGCCCGGAAGTGCGCGTGAATGCCGTGGCACCAGGGTCCGTGGACAGCACCTGGATGGTCGAGTGGACGAACGCGCAAGTCGCGGCCATGAGCGACGGCGCACTGCTCAAGCGGCGTTGCACGACCGACGATATCGCCGAGGTCATCGTCTTCCTCGGCTTTGGTGCGTCGATGGTGACAGGCCAGACCGTCACCGTGGACGGCGGACTGACGTTGTAGGCGCTCAGCCCATGAGCTCGGCCTCAGTCCAGCCGAGCTCATCCATCTCGGGGACACGCGCGTTCGTGTCGGCAGGGCCATCGAGGATGAATTCGTCGAGCTGCGGCGGCTTCACGGATGTTCCCGCCAGCATGGCGTGCACCTGCCCGCGATGATGCACCTGATGCAGGGACAGATGCGCGAGCAGGTCGTCGGTGCGCGTCACCTGGATGCGGTTCGTTCGGTGCACGCTGCTGAGGCCCACAAGCTTCTCAGGCGTGAGTGCGTGGCAGAACGCCAGCAATCGCTCATCGACAGCCGTCTGCGCATCGGCGAGCGGCCCGATGCTATCAAACGGCTCGCGCACATCCCACGCCTTGGGTCCGAGCGTGCCGCCCTCCAGCGCATCCACGTAGAACCAGTCGATGGTCAGGTTATGATTGAGCGTCGCCTTGATGGAGGGAAAGAAACTCGTGCCTTTCGCCTCGAATTCGCCCGGCTGCAGCTTCTTGCAGGCATTCATGAGGCGCAGATTGGCAAGGCGATTGGCCTGCGCGAGTTTGCGGAAATGGCGGACACTCATGGGATCACCCTCCCGTTTTTGATCGCACCATCTTACAAGACGGCACCCGCTTGTGTTAGGCGGGAGAGCATGAGCAGCATTGCGTACATCACCGCGATACGAGCGGCTTCGTTCGCCCTCACTTCCCCTTCTCCCCGTCCTTCACGGGGAGAAGGCCACGCCTCTGGCGTGCTTCCAGCACGACATAAGGGGCGGCGGCAAACGCCGACGTTCGCATTCGTGGCCGCCCCTCACCCTAGCCCTCTCCCCGTAAGAACGGGGAGAGGGGGTTCTGGCGTGGTTGTCCGCCATGACTGAGCCTTACGACTTCCGCAGCCCGCGTCTGTTTCTCGACGCCGATCTCGCCGACGGCGCGACAGTGCCGCTCGCGCGTGAGCAGGCAAACTATCTCCTGAAAGTGCTGCGTCTCGGCAGCGGCGACACCGTCCTCGTATTCAACGGACGCGATGGCGAGTGGCTGGCGGGTATCGAGGTTTCTGGCAAGCGCAGCGCGAGCCTCATCCTCGAAAGGCAGACACGCGCGCAGGCGGGCGGCCCCGATCTCCACTATCTCTTCGCGCCGCTGAAACGCTCGCGCCTCGACTACATGGTGCAGAAGGCAACGGAGATGGGCGTCGCGCGCCTTCAGCCCGTGCTGACGCGGCACACGGTCGCCGAGCGCGTCAACGGCGAGCGCATGCGCGCGAACGTGATCGAAGCCGCCGAGCAGTGCGGCATCCTGCGCGTGCCGGCGGTTGCTGCGCCGGAGCGTCTCGATAAGGTGCTCGCCTCATGGAATGCCAGCCGCCGACTCATCTTCTGCGATGAAGGCGCGCCGATTGCCGATCCCATCGCCGCACTGCGCGAGTTGGCGCCCGGACCACTCGCCGTGCTCATCGGTCCCGAGGGCGGTTTTGCATCCGAGGAGCGCGATGCGCTGATCGCGCTGCCATTCGTGACGCGCATTGCAATGGGACCGCGCATCATGCGTGCGGATACCGCCGCCGTCGCCGCGCTCACACTGGTGAATGCCGTGCTGGGGGACTGGCGCTAACGCGCCAACTCTTTCAATCCGCGCCGGATGAGCTTGGCCGTATCGGCTTCCGCACCTAGATCGCGCGCCGCGATCGCGATGGCCTGCGAGGCCTGCATAGGATTGTAGCCGAGGTTCGTCAGCGCGGAGATGGCTTCGGCCGTCGCGTGAGCATCACCTGCCTCGGCTGCATCGCGTGCCCCCTTTCCAGCCCCATTCACGGTCGCGGGAATATGAAGCCCCGCAACGGCCAGCGCCGGCGCCTTGTCCTTCAGCTCGGCGACAATGCGCTGCGCGAGCTTCTTACCGACGCCTGGGGCCTGCTCGACGGAGGCCCAGTCGCCGAGCGCGATGGCGTTGGAAAGGTCCTGTGTGGAGAGCACGCCGAGCACGGCGAGCGCCACCTTGGAGCCGACACCCTGGACATTCTGCAGCGTGCGGAACCAGCTCCGCTCGACCTCGCTCGTGAAGCCGAAAAGACGGATCGCATCCTCACGCACGTGCGTGTCGATGACGAGGGTCACCGGCTGGCCGAGTTCCATGGTGCGCAGCGCGCGCAACGACGCCTGCACCTCGTAGCCGACACCATTCACATCGATGATGCAGTGGCTTTCGCCGATCGCATCCACGAGCCCCTTGAGCTTGCCGATCATTTCGCGGCCTCCCTCAATGCCCGCACCGCACGCGCGGCCGGGCTCGAGCGATGATTGGCATGACAGATCGCAATGGCCAGCGCATCCGCCTCGTCCGCGCTCTCGAAGCGCGCCTTAGGCAGCAGGAAGCCGATCATGGCCTGGATCTGGCGCTTCTCGGCATGCCCCGCACCGACCACCGTCTTCTTGATGACGTTGGGCGAATACTCCGCGACGGCCAGCCCCTTTGTTGCCGGTGCCAGCAGCGCGATGCCACGAGCCTGACCGAGCTTGAGAGCTGCGCGAGGATTGTCGTTGACGAAAGTCTCTTCGACCGCCGCCTCGTTCGGCTTGAACGAGGCCAAGACGCTCGAAAGCCCTTCGAAGATCGCGCGCAGTCGATAGCAGAGGTCATCTGAAGCATCGGATGTCACGTGGCCGCTCGCGACATAGGAGAGCCTCACGCCGTCGCTGTCGACGACGCCCCATCCCGTGCGTCTCAGGCCCGGATCAATGCCAATGATGCGAATCAGTCGCCCCGTCATGTTTCGGCGATAGCACACGGCAGGCCGGCGGTCGTTAGCAGGCGGGCAACGGGTGGATACGGCGTGCGTAACACCCCCGGTTGTGGACGAGGTCAGCGGCGGTATCGACGTCGTGGTGGCGGGTGGTGAAACCGACGCGGCGCCCCGCAAGATTGGCCAGTGTCCGCTCAAGCGTGTCCGGCCGCGACCAGGGCACGCGCCCCCCATATGGATCGATCACGCGCGGTGAGCGCCTGAGGCCGACCAGCCAGAAACCGCCATCCTCGGCCGGCCCGAATACCGCATCATGATCACCGAGCAGCCGGAAAGCGCGGCGGATATCGGCAATCGAGATATCCGGCACGTCCGTTCCGATAAGACACACGGGCCCCGGCGCCAGCATCCGCATGGGGCGCTGCATCCTGGCACCGAGGTCGCCGCGCCCCTGGCCTGCGCGCACCGTTCCGTCCGGCAACATCCGGCTCGAAACACCCGTATCAGGATCGACGATGAGCACCGTGCGCCAGAAGGGCTGCCGCGCCAGACGCGCGGCCACGCCGCGCATCGCATGGCGATAGAACATCGTCGCCGCGACCACGCCAATCTCGCGCGCCAGACGCGTTTTCACACGCCCCGCGACGGGCACCTTCGCCATGATGACGAGCCGACATGCGAAAGGCGCCACCCGCTTGGGCGGCGCCTCGCAACTTACAGATCGGCGCTCGCGCACGGCGTGCCGCGTATCAGACCGCCACGGGTACGAGTGCGTAACCGTCGCCGTCCTTCTGAAGCGTACCGGCACCCGGCAGACCCCAGTGGTAGCCCGTGATGATCGACTTGTCGGCCACCGCCTGGTCATAGAGCTTGCGACGTCCTTCCTCCGCCATGGTCGGGTTGCCGTCGAACACGAGGTGCCAGCCGGGATTGGCGAGATTGAGCGCCTGGATATTTGTCACGTCGCCGCCGATGATCAGCGTGTCGCTGCCCGAGGTCACGACGTAGGACGTATGCCCGGGCGTATGACCATGCGTGGCGATCGAGCGCACGCCCGCCGTCACCTCAGTGCCCGCTGCCGCCGGTTTCACGTTCTTCCATGTCGGCAGCGTTGCCTGAATGCGACGGACCATACCCTTGGCGCTATCCGGCACCTTTTCGACAAGCTCCGGCGCCGTCCAGTGCTTGTGCTCGGCCTCGGGCACGATGATCTCGGCATTAGGATAGAGCTGAGCGTTCGTCTCCTTCGCCATCAGGCCCCAGATATGATCGGGGTGATAGTGCGTGATGACGATCGTCGAAATCTCCTCGGGCTTGACGCCGGCCGCGGCGAGGTTCTTGGCAACCAGCCGGCCAGCCGTCGGCGCCATCTGTCCTCCCGTGCTCGAGTCGAACATGATGGTGCGGCCGCCGATGCGCACGACGGGGATGGTGAAAGGGACCGGCACGAAAGCATCCGTAAGCTCAGCCTCTTTAAGAGCGGCCTTGGTCTCGTCGAGCGTGGCATTGCGGATGAACTTCTCGTCGTGCGCCTTTTCCCAGTGGCCGTCGTAGACCTGAATGACCTCGATCGAACCGACCTTGAACTTGGCAAATCCCTGATCAACGAGCGCCTGCGGAGCGCCGATCGGATTGCTTCCCTGGGCGTGTGCCGCCGAGCCAAAAAGCTCGATCGGACCCTTCAGGCCAAAGGCGGCGCCGGCAGCAGCTGCTGAAATGACGAAGCTGCGTCGGGTAAAATCATGCATCCAGTTTGTCCTCCCATAAGACCTACAGCTCGCATTCGAGCACGCGCACGCTATTCGGACACCCACACAATTACATGACCTGCGTGACTGCCTCACGCAGTGTTGAACATGCGCGCTATCCGTAGAGACGGGCAATGAAACGCGTTGGCACGCGGAGGACGTACAGCGCCAGGCAGGCGAGATTGCGCACGCTGCGCCGCACATAACCATCGCGCTGATATCGCACAGCGCTCGTCACGGCGCGTGCCCGCATCAGTGTCATCCGGCGCCGGCCGATGCGGCGCACGAGATCGACATCCTCCATGAGCGGCAAGCGGCCGTGGCCGCCCACCTGCTGATAGAGCTGCCGCGGGATGAGCAGGCCCTGATCGCCATAGGGGAGGCGGAAAAGCGCGCAGCGCAAGGCGACGCCTGCTTCGATCATGCGTGGGCGCAATCCATCGTCATCGAGCGCAAAGCGGAAGGCGGCCGCCGTCGGCTGTCGCCGGCCACTGTCGATGCGCTCGACGAGGGCAGACACCTCGCGCTCCCATCCAGGCTCGAGCACCGTGTCGGCGTGCAGAAAGAGAAGCCAAGGACCGCGCGCCTGTGCGGCGCCGAGGGCGAGTTGCTCGCCCCGACCCGGGCTGGAGCGGATGAGTTCCGCGCCCGACTGCTCGATGATTTTGAGTGTGCGATCGCTGGAGCCGCCGTCGACAACGATGACCTCGCGCACCATCCCCTCGACTGCAGCCGGCACGAGCGCCGTCAGACAGGCAGCAAGCCCGTCTTCCGCATTCAGCGTTGGAATGACGACAGAAATCATCGAACGGCTCGTGCCAAATTGCGCGCAACAATGAACATGGCGCACGCCTCCAGGCAACGTCTTGGAGCGAATGATCCACAAATGTTCTTGTTAAGTTCACTCTTTGATGCTATCGGTTGCATGAACAGTCGAGAGGCCGCCATGACGCCCGACCGCATCATCGAGCCCGAGGATCTCCCGCCCGGCGGCGACCTCGCCAAGGAATTGAAGCCTGATGCCGAGCGGCGGCGCGGGCGCGGGGCGCGGTCGAACCGCTCGAGCCGCTACGACGAGGGCAAGCGCGTGGCCTTCGACGATGGCTGGGAGAGCCTGGCAACCCTCGAAGCCTTCCGCACGGATGTTATGGACGAGCGTGCGAAAAGCATCATCGCGACGAACGACAGCCCCGATCTCAGTTTCGACCAGTCGATCAACCCTTATCGCGGTTGCGAGCACGGCTGCATCTATTGCTACGCGCGCCCAACGCACGCCTATCTCGGGCATTCACCCGGCCTCGACTTCGAGACGAAAATCTACGCCAAGGTCAACGCACCGGAGCTGTTGGAGCAGGAGCTTGCGCGGCGCAACTACGTGCCGAAAACCATCGCACTCGGCGCGGTGACCGATCCCTATCAGCCCGTCGAGCGCGAGCGCGGGATCTCAAGGCGCATTCTCGAAGTGCTGGATCGGACCTCTCACCCGGTCGGTATCGTCACCAAATCCGCGGGCATCGTACGCGACATCGACATTCTGGCGCGCATGGCCGAGCGGCGGCTGGTGAAGGTTGCGATCTCGATTACGACACTCGATCGCCAACTCGCGCGAAGCATGGAACCACGCGCAGCGACACCGCCCAAACGCCTCGAAGCCATCCAGCGGCTCTCGGAAGCGGGTGTGCCCGTCGCCGTCCTCACCGCGCCGATCATTCCAGCGCTCAACGACAGCGAGATCGAGAGCATTCTCGAAGCCGCCCACAAGGCCGGCGCGCGCGAAGCGGGTTTCGTGGTGCTCCGCCTGCCGCTGGAGCTCAAGGAGCTTTTCCGCGAGTGGCTGGAGACGGATCACCCAAATAAGGCCGCGCGTGTGATCTCGATCCTGCGTTCCATGCACGGCGGGCGCGATTACGTTGCCGAGTTCGGCCTGCGCCAGCGTGGCAGCGGTCCCTATGCCGAGCAGATCGGGATGCGCTTTCGCCTCGCCTGCCAGCGGCTTGGTCTCAACAAGCGCTCGCTGAAGCTCAGGACGGATCTCTTCACGCCACCTGTCCCCTTGGGAGGACAGATGCGCCTGTTCTGAGATCAGCTCGCAAGGGCCTGCGCCGCCTCGGCGTTGTTCTTGACGAGCTTGAAGTTGACGGCATCGACAAGCGCCTCGAAGCAAGCGTCGACGATGTTCGGCGCGACGCCGACGGTGTACCAGTGCTCGCCGGTCGCACGATCGCGGCTCTCGATATGCACGCGTGTCACGGCCTCGGCACCGCCCGTCAGCAGGCGCACCTTGTAGTCGACCAGCTCGAAGTCCTTGATATGTGGCTGGTAGCGACCGAGATCCTCGCGCAAGGCCTGATCGAGCGCACTGACGGGACCGCCACCTTCCGCGACCGACCAAAGCGGTTCAGTGTCACCGTTGACACGCACGCGCACCGAGGCCTCCGACACGCTCATCGGGCGGCCGTGGACGGTGTGGCACTTATCGACAACGTCATAGCCATCGATCGAGAAATACTGCGGAACCTGCCCCATGAGCCGACGCGCGAGCAGCTCGAAGGACGCGTCCGCGCCTTCATAGGCATAACCGCGGGCTTCACGCGTTTTGACCTCGTGGAGAATGCGCGCGACGTGCGGATCATCCTTTTCGAGGCTGATGTCGAGACGCTCCAGCTCGGAATGAATGTCGAGGCGTTTGCGATGACGGCTGAGCTTGGCCGCCATGCGCCGCCCCCACATCTGCAGTTCGTCGATCGCGCCGGTGGCGCGCTTATCTGCGGTCATGGTTCTCAGAGAACTCCGAAGATGCGCAGAGCAAAGTAGAGACCACACGCAAGCACGACGATCTTAAGAATGGGGTAATAGAGCGGATGATTGCGGAATGGTGGGCGGCCCGGATCGTTGTTGCTCATGTGCTGGCCTTCCATTCCGTCGCCCCGGAGGCGCGCACTTTCCACGTCTTCGTGTCGTGATCAGGATGCTGATAGGAGACGGTGCTCGCGAGGCGCGCCGCGTAGCTCCCATCAGGGTCCGGCCGGCGCGGCAGATCCGTGAGGTCGTCCCTCCATGGAATCCGCGCTTCAGGCGCGAGCTGGACCGCAGGCGCGATGTCGCCTGGCTGGTCGAACGCCACAATCGAGAGAGCGGCCACGCCGCCGCTTTCGAATGTCAGTGGCGTACCGCAATCGCCGCAGAAACCACGCTTCGCGACATTCGAGCTGACGAAATACTTGGGCGCCCCGCGTGTCCACTCGAAGTCTTTCGCGTTGGCGTAGAACCCGCCGAGGCCGGCCGTCGCCTTCTGACACATGCGGCAGTAGCAGACCGAGGCGCGCCCGAGTTCATTCACGCGAAAGCGCACGGCGCCGCACTGGCACCCGCCGGTGTGAGCTTCAGTGGTGGCGGTCATTGTACTAGTTCCTCGACCGAGTGACGGCCGAAACACCACCCATCGCGGAATGCCGCCAGATCCCCTCTCCCCGTCCTTACGGGGAGAGGACTAGGGTGAGGGGCGGCGACAATGGCAAATGTCGATACATGCCGCCGCCCCTCATGTCGTGCTGGAAGCACGCCCGAGGCGTGGCCTTCTCCCCGCGAGCGGGGAGAAGGGGCATGTCGTGCGCGGGGCAGGCCGAGTGCCCATTGCGAGAACAGGAAGCTCACCGCTTCACCTCCCACGTGGTCTCGATCTCACCAGTCTGCGGATTCTTCGAGTCCTTGAGCTGAATGCCCATGCCCGCAAGCTCGTCGCGAATGCGGTCGCTCTCGGCCCAGTTCTTCGCCTTACGCGCGGCGAGGCGAGCAGCGATCATCCGCTCCACCAACGCGCCATCAACGGATACGCCAGACGAGCGCGCTTTCTTCCACTTGGTCTCGCCAGAGAGAAGAAGCCCAAGCATGTTTGCCGCTGTTTTGAAGCGTGCAGGTGCATGGGCTTCATTGCCCTCGCGCGCAGCATCATAGGCCGTGTGGAGATGCGTGATGGCTGCGGGCGTATTGAGATCGTCCCGAAGTGCCTCCTCTACCTGGACGGCGAAGTCGCTCGCCGCGGCCGCCTCCATGTCGCCGATCACCCGATACCAGTTGTCCAACAACTTCTCCGCGGTCTCGAGGCTCCTCAAGGAGAAATCGATAGGCTGCCTGTAGCTCGTCATGAGCATAGCCAGACGAAGCACTTCGCCCGGCCAGCGCTTGCCGCCAAACGCCTCCGTCTCCAACAGCTCATTGATCGTCACGAAATTCCCGAGGCTCTTGGACATCTTCTCGCCCTCGACCTGCAGGAAGCCGTTATGCATCCACACGTTCGCCATCACGGACGTGCCGTGCGCGCACCGCGACTGCGCGATCTCGTTCTCGTGGTGCGGGAACACGAGATCGATGCCGCCGCCATGAATGTCGAAGACGTCGCCGAGATGCTTGCCTGCCATGGCCGAGCATTCGATATGCCAGCCGGGCCGCCCCGGCGTCGCGATCCCCGCCGGTGAAGGCCACGATGGCTCACCGGGCTTCGACGGCTTCCAGAGCACGAAATCCATCGGCCCGCGCTTGTAGGGCGCGACATCGACGCGGGCGCCGGCCTCCATCTCTTCGAGCGAACGACGCGCGAGCTTGCCGTAGTCCGGCATGGAGCCGACGGCGAACAGCACATGATCCTCGGCCACATAGGCATGGCCATTGGCGACCAGCTCGTCGCAAAGCACGCGCATTTCAGCAATGTGGTCCGTCGCGCGCGGCTCGACCGTCGGCGGAAGCACGCCGAGCGCCGCAATGTCCTTGTGGAACTGCGCCGTCGTCTCTTCAGTGAGCTTGCGGATGGCCTCGGTCGGCGGCATCCCGGGAAAGCGCTCGACGGCACGCGCGTTGATCTTGTCGTCGACGTCCGTGATGTTGCGCGCATAGGTGACGTGCTGCTCGCCATAGATGTGGCGGAGCAGGCGAAAGAGCACGTCGAAAACGATGATGGGACGCGCATTGCCGATGTGCGCGAGATCGTAGACCGTCGGCCCGCAAACGTACATGCGCACGTTCGCAGTATCGATCGGCTTGAACAGCTCTTTGCGCCGCGTGAGTGTATTGTAGAGCGTGAGCGTCATGCCACACCTTAACCCGAAGGCTGGCGGTAAAGTCTCTGTGCTCGGGATTTCTGGCAAAGAAACGTGGCCGCGCCAGCGCTGAGTGCTAGCCCTGAATGGTAAAGGAACAGCAACAGTTGTCGACGGCGTATTCTTGCGCGTTTCGTTTCATCGGCGCACCTTATCGAGGGTTGCAGAACCCGCGTCAAGCCGCGTCATACGGACGAACGAAATTTGCGCGCATCCGTCGTTCTGCCGCCATCCGTCCATGCCAGTTGCGTGCCTCATGAAACTCCGTCTCGCCACGATCGACGACATCGCCCTCATTCGTGTGTGGGATCAGCAGCCCCACGTGCTCGAATCCGCAGGCGACTTCTTCGAGTTCGACTGGGAGGGCGAGATCCCGCGCGCCGTCGACTGGCGCGAGTTGCTGATCGCTGAGGTCGAGGGTGGCCGTGCGATCGGCATGATCCAGATCATCGATCCCGAGCGTGAGGAAAGCCACTACTGGGGCGAGGTGGCCCCCGATCTCCGCGCCATCGATATCTGGATCGGCGATGTGGACGACCTCGGACGCGGCCACGGCACGGAGATGATGCGGCTCGCCATCGCGCGCTGCTTCGCGCCACCCGAGGTGGTGGCCATCCTGATCGATCCGCTCGTGGCGAACACGCGAGCGCACCGCTTCTACGAGCGCATGGGCTTCCGCCGCATCGAGCGGCGCATGTTCGACACCGACGACTGCTATGTCTTCCGCCTCGATCGCGCCAACTGGATCGCTCAGGCAAAGGGATAGACGGCGATGATCGCGAGGAAGAAGATGTTCGTCGCTCCGTGAGCGATGATCGGCAGCCAGAGGCTTCCCGTGCGCCAGAGCAGCCACGAAATATAGAGCCCGCCGATGAAAACTTCGAGCAGGCCCGCGATCGAATAGCCGAGATGAAAGCTCGTCCAGGCCATGTTTGCCGCGAGCGCCGCGGGCCAGAAACCCCAACGCCACGAAGCAAGCGCGGACAACAGAAATCCTCGAAAAAGCAGCTCCTCCGACAACGGCGCACCGATGCCGACAGCCAGCGCCGTAACAGGCCAGACCGGCGCCTGCAGCATGGGCAGGAAGGGCGCGACGTCGGCCATGAAAAGGTCGGGGCGGAGCAAGTAGACCAGCAGATTGTACGTGCCGAGCACGAGGACGAGCCCCGCGAGCGCCATGAGGATATCCGCAACGCTCGGGATGCCGCGATGGAGTTGCAGCACGGCGCGCGGGTCGCCGCCAAAACGACCGGCGGCCCACCACGCGAAGGCCATTACCCCCACCTGGGAGAGCGCCAGGAAGAAGACGATGGCGAGCAGCAATCGCTTGTCCTCAGGCACACCCGACAGGAGCCGCGCCTCGCCACCCCCGACCAAGGCCCCCAGGAGCCCTCCGAGGAGCTGCAGTCCGGCCTGAGCGATGATTGCCGCCACCAGCGCCACGAGAGGCGGCCACGCGCTCTGCGTCTCGTAGCGCGGCGGGCCGGCGAGCAGATGGTTTGCCAAGGTCCCTGTCTCTCTCTGGTCACGCGGCTGCAAGGTTTACCACGGGAATTTGACCGGGTGAGGTGGCCGTTCGTCCACACGTGTGGGCAAGCGTGCTTTCAATTGGCGGAAGGCCATCCTATATTCAGGGTGCCGGATTCGTCCGGCTATGGCGATAAATGGACATCGGAATAAGCCTTTCGGACCCGGGGGCGGTACCCGGCGCCTCCACCATCAGCCCACGAGGTTCGTGCCGCAAAGCGGTACCCGCGAGGGGAACCAGGAGCAATCGTGGCCTGTTGCTGGGGGCGAAATAGGATCGACGAGGGTGTAAAGGGTGCTCTTTTGCCCGGCATGATACCGCCGTTATCGGGTCACCAGAATAGTTGCCAATGACAACTATGCTGAGGCTGCCGTCGCTGCGTAATGCAGCTCCGTTAGCCTGAACTTGAAGCCCTGTCGTCTAGCAACGGCAGGCGCGGTTCGGAGGGCACCGGGCAACAGAAGCCCTCCACTTCGCCTCCATGCGGGCCGCATGCGGGCACACTGGGCGGGCTGGCGCGAAACACGCGAAACAGAAGTAGCATGACGGCAGAGCACGACATCGATTACGACGCCCTGGCGCAAGAGGCCATGCGTGGCGTCGTGCGCGCAGTGTTGTCCCGGATTCAGAAATCTGGACTTCCCGGCAATCACCACTTCTACATCGCCTTCGACACGCGCCATCCCGGCGTCGTGCTGTCGAAGCGGCTGAAGAGCAAGTACGCCGAGGAAATGACGATCGTGCTCCAGCATCGGTTCTGGGAGCTCATCGTCAACGACGTCCGCTTCGAGGTGAAGCTGACGTTCGACGGCATACCCGAGCGGCTGGTCATTCCGTTCGCCGCCATCAAGGTCTTCTTCGATCCGAGCGTGCCTTATGGCCTTCAGTTCGACGAGGCGGGCGCGACGCGCGAAGGCAGCGGCACTGTCGTCGGCCTCAATGAGGACAGCGGCATCGGCGGACAGATCACCGGCGTGCCGGGTATCGGGCGCGCCTCCAATCGCTCAGGCGTCGGCGACCGCAAGCGTCCCGCACGCCGCACCCGCACGGACAAGGACGACGACATCGTCCCCATCGGCGAGGAGAGCCTGACGGACAACCCGGCAGGCCGACGCGGCGAGCCCGCACCAGGACCGCAGGCCGCCGCGCTGGTCAGCGTATCGGATGAGAGCGAAATCGCGCCTGCGCCCAGTCAGGACACCGGGCAGGACAACGTCGTCAGCCTCGATCGTTTCCGCAAGAAGCCGTAGGCTCCAACCGGCGTTGCCGGAACCGAGATCGACAGCCCGTTCGGCACATGCTCCGGACGGGCTTAATTTTTGACAGGCTGGACAACAGCCGAACGCCGCACCGGGAGGATCGAAATGAAAGCCATCGGGCTGTTCACTGGAGAATGCGCACTCGTAACGGGCTCGGCTTCGAACATCGGCCGCGCCATCGCCGAAGGGATTGCCGCGGAAGGCGCCAAGGTCCTTCTGGCGGATGTCGATGCGGAGCGCAATGCGGCCACACTGGCTGCGATCACCGCCGCAGGTGGACGCGCTGAAGCCATGGCCGTCGATCTTTCAGTGCCGGACGGCTGGCGCGATCTGCTCGCCAAGGTCGGTGACGCGCCCATCGATATGTTCGTGCATTCGGCCTGTCCGCCCCGCAAAGAGGTCGACAACGCCGCCGCCGTCAGCGAGGCGACCTGGGATGCCTTTCAGAACGTGAATGTGCGCTCGGGCTATTTCCTCGGCCGCGAGATCGCGGGCACCATGCAGGCGCGCGGGACCAAGGGGCGGCTCCTTTTCATCACCTCGCTGCACGCCGAGAGCCCACGCAATCTACCGCACTACTCCGCGGCCAAGGCCGGCCAGACTATGGTCGTGCGCGAACTCGCCCGCCATTTCGGCCCGGCCGGTATCCGCGTGAACGCGATCGCGCCCGGCGCCATCCCGGGCGGCGGCTTCAACGCAGCAGCATATGATTTCAGCGACAAGATCGCGCTCGGCAGGCTCGGCGCTGCGGCCGATCTCGCCGGTCCCGCAGTGGCGCTGCTGTCGGATCGTTTCGCCGGTTATGTCACCGGCACGACGCTGGTCGTCGATGGCGGCATCGATCTCTTCAACTGGATCAAGCCCCCGTGGGGATGACGGCTCCCGCTGCGCGACGCGTCAGTTCTTCTCGCGGTCGTAGTAGTCCACAGTGGCCTCAGCGCGGAACATCTTGCGCAGGCCGCTCTCGCCGCGATTGCCAGTCACGACCGAGATTTTCTGAGAATCTGGATACTCGCACGTCTCGATATCGACGAGCGTCGAGAGTGCCAGATAGCGCAGGGGCGTTGTGCCGGTATTGATGATCTGGTGCGCGACTTCCGGCCCGCCCGTCGGGCACGCAATAACGTCGTGCTTCCGGATCGGATAGCGCTTCTCACCGAACCGCAGCTCGCCTTCGCCCTCCAGGATGAAGAACATCTCCTCTTCGCCGTGATGGTTGTGGAAAGGACATTGCGCCTTTCCCGACGGCACGACGGTCAGGTTGTAGCCGAGCTTCTTTGCGCCAATGTGGTCGCTGATCTGGCCGCGTTTTGATGTGTAGAGGCCATTCTCCTCGATATCGTCGAACTCGACCTCATCCAGATTCATGAAGGGCTTCATGATATCGCGCATCCTGGTTGGTCCTGATATCGATATCCGGTGGCGGTCAGCCCTTGCCATTGCGCCCATAGCTGGAGAAACGCTCTGCAACGCGCGCCATCTCGTCACGCGCGAGCACGTGCGGGGTGCCGAGCATCAGCACGTTCACATACTGCTCCGCCAGAACCTCGACCTCCTCGGCCAACGCGAGGGCCGCAGCCCCATTGGCGCCGACGGCAATCTGGCCATGATTGGCCATCAGGCATGCATTGCGACGGGTGAGCCCCTCGGCTACGTGGCGGGCCAGCTCCTCGCTGCCGAACGTGGCATAGGGCACCAGCGGGATATCGTCGCCGCCCGCAGCGGCCACCATATAGTGGAAGGCCGGAATGGAGCGGCGGGCACAAGCCAGCACCGTCGCGTGCATCGAGTGACAATGGACGATGGCGCCGACGTCCGGACGGAAGCGGTAGACAGCCAAATGGAACTGCAGCTCGCTCGATGGGGCCTGCTGCCCCGCCGGAATATGACCGTCGAAACGCACCTTGACGATATCTGCAGGCGTGATGAGGTCATAAGCGAGGCCGGTCGGCGTGATCAGGAGACCATCCTCGAAACGAGTCGAAACATTGCCCGAGCGGCCCGGGGACAGCCCACCACGGCTCATCGCAAGCGCGGTGTCCACCACGCCGCGGCGCGCCATCAGCTCGGCCGTGCCGCGCTGAGGAAGTCGCCGACTGGCCCCCATTGCCCTCCCGATCTCACGCGCCATGATGCGACTCCCAAATTCGTCCGCGACCCGATAGCCTGCTTCGCCAGACAATAACGAGGGCCGACATGAGCATGACCCCGAACCCCGCCATCCCGATAACTGTTCTGACCGGCTTCCTCGGCTCAGGCAAGACGACGCTGCTGAAGCGTCTCCTCGACGAGCCGGCGATGGCCGGCACTGCCGTCATCATCAACGAGTTCGGCGAAGTCGGCATCGATGACGCGCTCGTCGAGAAAATCGACGAAGATGCCGTCCTGCTTCCCTCGGGGTGCGTGTGCTGCGCCGTGCGCGGCGACCTCGTGCAAGCACTCGAGCGGATGCACACCAAATCGCTCTGGGGCGATATCCCCCCCATGCAGCGCGTCGTTCTCGAGACCACCGGTCTCGCAGACCCGACGCCGATCGTCCACACGCTGATGACGGAAGAAAGTCTCTACCGCATCTATCAGCTCGACGCCGTCGTAACGACTGTCGATGCTCAGTTGGGATTACACCAGATCGAGGCGCATTTCGAGCCCGCAAAGCAGATTGCGATCGCTGATCGCCTCATTGTTACTAAGAGCGACCTAACGGAAGCGTCGGATGTGGAAGCGCTGGAGCGGCGCCTGCGTGCGCTCAATCCGGCCGGACAGATCCGCCGCGCAGTCAAAGGCGACATCGCACCGTCCGAGCTGATCGGCCTCGGCGCGCATGAGCCTGCGCTGACGGGCGTTGATCCGGAGCGCTGGCTCGCGGTTGAACGCTATAAGGAGGACGACGGACATCACGCACACGGCGCACATTGCGGCCCCGACTGCGGACACGATCATCATCATGACCACCATCATCATGAGCATGACGAGACCTGCACCGATCCGCATTGCGATCATCCGGGCCATCAGCACCTGCATGGCATACGTTCGTTCTGCCTGACGTTCACCGATCCGCTCGATGGGCGCGAACTGTCCAATGCCATGCAGCTCCTCGCGCAGCTCTATGGCGAGCGGCTTCTGCGCGTTAAGGGCATTCTCAACGTCAAGGATCAGAAGAAGCCGTTCGTCGTGCACGGCGTGCAGCACATCTTCTATCCGCCGGAGACTTTGGAGCGCTGGCCGAGTGCGGATCAACGCTCGCGCCTCGTGTTCATCACGAAGGATATTCCCGAGGAAAGCATCCGCAAGCACTTCCGCCCCTTCGTCGGCGAGGCGGATGGGGCGGCGATTGCGAGCACGTAGCTCACGACGGCAGAAGGCGTCAGCACCTCTTCATGAGCGCGCGACGGCGCGCCGGCCGTCAGGCCGTCCTCAAGAAGAAAAACTATCTCCGATACTGCAGGAACGGCGATTTGGTCGCGACCTTGTCGTAGAGACCGCGTGCCCGGTAGTTGAACTCCTGCGTCGCCCAGTATGTGCGCGTGGCGCCACGCGCGACCGCTTCGGCAAAGACCTGCTCGATCAGGGCGCGACCAATAA
>JAEYPL010000265.1 GCA_023410905.1 Pseudomonadota bacterium | reverse complement strand
GTGTGCGCACCGTGTCGCCCGTATCCGAGAACGTGAGAATGCGGAAACGGCCCATGGATTTCGACGCGGCGAACGCGCCGAGCAGCGCGCCGAACACGGTCGCAACCCCGAAGCCCGGCATGGGCGCGGCCGTGTAGCGCTGCAGCCATTCGAGCGTGTCGCCGCTCGGACGGACATACGTGAGCGAGATGGGCTGCGTCGGCCGGTCGGCCATGTCGTCGAAGGCGAGGCCGGTCAGTGCCCAGCCCGCGATCACGCAGAGGCCGACGCCGATGCCCGACCAGACGTGCGCGGGCGACGCGCGGAACTCGGCATCCTTGAAGCAGTAGGCGAGCCCTGCAAGAACGATGATCCACGATGCGAAGATGCGTCCGAAGCCTGCTGAAAGCGCAAGCGCACGATCGACCAGATCGCCGATGCCCTGCGTTGCCGTCGGCAGGCTGAAGCTCGTTGCCTGCTCGATCGCGGCGCGTACAGGACCGATGAGGCCACCGATCGCCATGTAGGCGAAGATGCCGACTATCACGAGCGTCAGCAGCGAGCGCAGGTCGCCCGCGCCCGCGCGCGCGAGGTTCCGGCTCGGACAACCGCCCGCGAAGACCATGCCGAAGCCGAAGATCAACCCGCCGACGACATAGCCGAACCAGTTGAAGCTGGCGCCGAGGTACATCGATTTCGTCAGATCGACCACGCCCAGCCAGTGGAGCGTCTGCGCGCCTGCCAGAGCGACGACACCCGCAAGCACCCAGGCGCGAAAGCGGCGCCAGTCGCCGAGGTTCACGATGTCGGAGACCGAACCCATGGTGCAGAAGTTCGTCCGGAAGACGAGCGCACCAAATACGAAACCGATGAGGAGGCCGCCAACCGCCAGCCAGAATGGGCCGTTTTCGACAATCGCTTCCCGCATGTTCCCCTCCCCGGCGTGCCGACCCATCGCCGAAGCGGGCCGCCGATTGCCGCCGCACCATTATATTCGCGTATTTGAATATACCAGCTCATAAAACGGCGCAAGCCGCAGCGCCTCAGGCCGCGCCGGCCTGAGCGTCCTCGCCGCTGCTCTCGATGATGCGCTCGGCGGTCGCGAGATCGACGGAGACGAGTTGCGAGACGCCACGCTCGGCCATGGTCACGCCGAACAGCCGATCCATGCGCGCCATGGTCATCGGATGATGGGTAATGACGAGGAAGCGCGTCTCGGTGTCCGCTGCCATGCGTTCCATCATCGAGCAGAAGCGATCGACGTTGGCATCGTCGAGCGGTGCGTCCACCTCATCGAGCACGCAGATCGGCGAGGGATTGGTCAGGAACACCGCGAAGATCAGCGAAAGCGCGGTCAGCGTCTGCTCGCCGCCGGATAGCAGCGAGAGCGTCGCGGGCTTCTTGCCCGGCGGACGGGCGATGATTTCGAGACCACCTTCGAGCGGATCTTCCTCGCTCTCGATCATCTCCAAACGCGCCTCGCCACCGCCGAACAGCGTGCCGAACAGACGCTGGAAGTGTCCGTTGACCAGATCGAAGGCCTCGCCGAGACGCTTTTTCGCCTCGCGATTGAGCTGACCTATGGCACCGCGCAGCTTGGCGATCGCCTGCTCGACATCGAGCCGTTCGAGATCCATGGTCGCGAACTGCTCGTTCATCTTCTGCAGCTCGTCGTCGGCCGCGAGATTGACGCCACCGAGGCGCTCGCGATCGGCCTTCAAGCGCTGCAGCGAGCGATCGACATCGGCCAGCGCCGGTAGCGTCGCATTGGGCTCGACCTCGGCAAGCGCGAGACAGGCTTCGGGCGCGCAATCCATGGCCTCGCGAATGCGACGAGCTTCGTCGGATCGCTTCTGGCGCGCGGATTCGAGCTTGGCTTCGGCGCGCGCGCGCTGTTCACGCTGATCACTCACCGCCGCCTGCGCGGACTTGAGTGCCTGCTGGCTCTCGCGGTGCGCAGACTGCGCTTCGGCAAGGCGATCCGACGCCTCGGCCCGCGCCGTCTCCGCCACCTGCATCTGATCGTGCAGCTTGATTCGCTGTTCTTCGATTTCAGCCGGAAGCTCGGCCATATCGGCCAGCTCGTCCTCCGTCTCGCCCATGCGCGCGCTCAGCGTCGCGACATGACCGCCAGCATCCTCGCAGCGAGCCTGCCAGCGCGTGCGCTCGACCTCAATGGCATTGAGCCGCTCGCTGCGCACATGCACGTCGCGCTCGATGCGCGAGAGAACCTGGCGGATCTCGCCGACTGTGCCGCGATGCCTCGCCGTCTGGCTTTCGGCGGCCGCGACTTCGGCTTCGAGCGCATCGTCATTGTCGAGCGCATCGATGGCGGCCTCGATCTCGGCCAGCCGCTCCTTCGCCTCGACGAGTGCCGCCTCGGCGGCGTTACGATTCTCGGCGACGGCCGCCAGTCGCTGCTCGGTCTCGCGCGCCTGCCGCTCGATCACCGTCAGCTTTTCGCGCGTGCGCGCGAGTTCGGCCTGGGTTTCGCGCCACGACTGGCGCAGGCGGCGCTCCTCGCTCTCCGCGACCCGATGCATCTCACGTATCGTGCGTGTCGCCGACGTGAGATCGTCCGCCTCGCGCCGCGCGGCATCTTCGAGCACTTCGAGCTCGGCGAGACGATTGCGCTCGGCAAGCCGCACGGCAGCAGCCGTCGGCGCAGTCGCCGCAACCGTGAAGCCATCCCAGCGCCAGAGATCACCCTCGGGCGACACGAGCCGCTGACCCGGGCGCAGATAGGGCTGCAGGAGCCGGCCATCCTCGCGCGCGACAACGCCGATCTGCGCCAGCCGACGCGCAAGCTCCGGCGGCGCGTCCACCTCGTGCGCCAGCGGATGCACGCCGACAGGCAGCGGCGGATCATCCGCGGCGCGCGCGACACGGCGCCAGTAGACATCCGCCTCGTCGGCAACAGGCGCATCGAGATCATCACCGAGCGCGGCACCGAGCGCGCGCTCATAGCCGGGCTGGACGCGCAACTCGTCGATCATCGGCGGCAGGCCGTCATCGCGCACCGGCAGCAGCAGCTTGGCGAGCGTCTCGACTTCCGTGCGAAGCTGGCCGGAGGTCAGCAGTGCCGCCTGGCTCGCCTCCTCGCGCGCCCGCGCTTCGATGGCGATCTCCGCGGCGCGCTCCTCGGCGGCGAGCGCTTGCGCATCGATGGCTGCCACTTCGTGCATGAGGCGCTGCCCGGCCTCGGAAAGCTGCTGAAGGCGCTCGGCATCGGGCGCGCGCGCTGCAATCTCACGGGCCTGCGTCGCGAGCGACGCGAGCTGGCTGTCGATGCGCTTGACGTGCGCCTGCCGCTCGGCGTGCGTACTCTCGAGCGCGCGGCGGCGCGTGCGTGCCTCGATGGCGCGCGCCGTGATTTCCGTGAGTCTTGCCGTCGCCTCGCCGAGTGCCGCCTCGGCTTCATCGAGACGAGCGCGGGTTGCTTCTTCCGCTTGCTGGCCGTCGGTGACTTCGGTTTTGATCGTCTCCGCTTCCGAGCCGAGCCGGTCGAGGATCGCGCGCGCCTCGGAAACCTGCTGCTGCTCGCGCTCGATGTCGCGCCGCATCTGCTCCGCGCGCGCTTCGAGCTCGCGCTGGCGCTCCGCGAGACGACGCGCCTCCTTCTCGAAATTCTCCTGCTCGATGCGCAGGCGGGCGAGCGCAGCACCTCGGCGCGCTTCCTCCTCACGCAAGGGATCGATGGCGGATGCGCGCTCTGCTTCTTCCGTGACCAGCGCGGCTTCACGTTCGGTCGCGGCAGCAAGTGCACCGAGGCCCTGCCAGAGCGCGGCCTCCGTCGCGACGACCTCGGCCTGTGCCGCAGTCCACGAAAGATGAAGCAGCAGCGCCTCAGCCTTGCGGATCTCGCCCGACAGCTCGCGGTAGCGTCGTGCCTGCCGCGTCTGACGCTTCAGGGCTTCGATCTGGCTGCCGAGCTGACCGAGCACATCGTTGACGCGCGCGAGATTTCCCTCGGCAGCCTTGAGACGCAGCTCCGCCTCGTGGCGGCGGCTATGCAGGCCGGCGATGCCTGCAGCGTCCTCCAGAATGCGGCGGCGCTGCTCGGGCTTGGCATTGACGATCTCGGAGATCTGCCCCTGGCGCACGAGAGACGGCGAGCGCGCGCCCGTCGAAGCGTCCTCGAACAGCAGCTTGATGTCGCGCGCGCGAACCTCGCCGCCATTGACGCGATAGGCCGAGCCCGCGTCGCGCTCTATGCGGCGCGTGACTTCGAGCACGTCGGCGTCATTGAGTTCGGCCGGCGCCGTGCGCGCGCCGTTGTCGATCGAGATCGTGACCTCGGCCATGTTTCTGGCCGGCCGGGCGTTTGTCCCGGAGAAGATCACGTCCTCCATGGTCGAAGCGCGCATGGACTTGTAGGACGTCTCGCCCATGACCCAGCGCAAGGCCTCGAGCAGGTTCGACTTGCCGCAGCCGTTCGGCCCGACAACGCCGGTCAGTCCCTTCTCGATGACAAGCTCGGTCGGCTCCACGAAAGATTTGAAGCCGAGCAGCCGGAGTCGCGTGATCTGCACGTCAGCACCCGCCTTCATAGCGGTTGGTGATAGTTCGTCCGCACGCCTTATACGAAAATGCGCTCAACGCGGTACGGATACCGGTGTCGCGGCCATCGCGGGGCCTGAGATCAATGGATCGATCATCGCCCGAAGCTCGGCCAGATCCAGCGTCTTCTTCACGAGCCGGCCGTTGATGAAGAAATTCGGCGTCCCGATCACCCCAAGCTCCCGACCGCGGTCTTTGACCTGGTTCAGGGCACCGATCATGCCTTGATTCTGGCGGCAACTGTCAAATTGTGCGGCCGTCAAGCCAACACCTTGTGCGACCTTCAGGATCGGCGCGATCCGGACTTCCTGGGAAACCCACTGCGCCTGCGTAGAAAGATAGCGGCCGTACAGCTCTAGGTAGCGGTCCATCGGCGCGCAACGCAGCGCGATGGTCGCCATGCCGCTGGTCTTGCCGATCGGGAACTCGCGAATGATGAAGCGCACCTTCCCGCGGTCGATGTAGTCGCGCTTCAGAACCGGGAAAACCTCCGCCTGAAAGCGGCGGCAGAAGGGACACGTCAGCGAGGCATATTTGATGATCGTGACCGGGGCGTCCTGGCTCCCGAGCGAGAACTCCGGCAGCGGGCCGGGCCGCATGACCTCGGCGAGCGTCGGGTTCTCGATGACCTGACGCATCGGCACCGACGTCACCGGACTGTCGGAGAAAGGATCGAAGGCAGGCGCCTTCGGCTGCGCCGACACACCGATCGTCGCCGTCTCCTGCGTCATGCCCACGGGACGCGAAGGATCGAGTGTGCTGATCGCATCACCCGAGCAGCCTGCGAGCGCGAGAGCGGCGGCGAGCGGGAGGAGGCTCCTGATGAGCCTCGCCCATGCGCACGGCATCAACGTCCCGGCTCCCAGGCGGGTGTGCACGGCCTATCAGCCGCCGAGGAACGGCGCGAGCGCCTGATCGAACGACTCGATCGAGTCCGACCGCCCCTTCAGACGCTTGCCGTTGATGAAGAACGTCGGCGTCGCGTTGACCCCGAACTCATCGCTCGCGCGCTGGCGGGCAGAGATCATGTGGTCGAGCGTCGCGTTGTCCTTCAGGCACGTGTCGAAACGCTCTTGGGTGAAGCCAGCCTGCTGCGCGATCTTGAAGAGTTCCGGCACAGGGTTGCCGCGCACGAACGCCCACTTGTCCTGAGTCTTGAAGAGAGCGCTGATCATGGCCTGGGTTGCATCACCGCCGGCGCAACGGGCCAGCATCGAGGCGGCCGCCGCAAGATTGTCGAGCGGGAACTCGCGCATGATGAACCGCACCTTGCCGGTGTCGATGTATTTCTCTTTGAGCGCCGGATAGACGTTGTTGTGGAAGTTGGCGCAGTGACCGCAGGTCATCGACGCGTACTCGACGATCGTGACCGGCGCGTCGGCCTTGCCGACCGCCAGCTCGGGCAGCGCGCCGGGCTTCATCAGCGCCTCGACCGAAACCTCGTCCGGACCGGCCCCGCGCCGCTGAGCGAGTGCCGGTGTCAGGCCTGCGGCCGTCGCGAGTGCGGCGGCGCTGGTCGCACCAATGAGGAATGCGCGCCGATGCAGGCTGCGCGCGAACAGGGCAAATGGCGTCGCCGTCACGTCGATCTCCTTCACGGCCTAAAGCGATCCAGCCGCGCATCCTCTACGGGAGGACAGGCCGGATCCTGCGTTATTGGGCCGAAGCAATACGGCATTTCGGCGCCCGATGCCAATTGAACTGGTCGTGACCCCGCGCCCGTAAAGCCGAAGGGGCAGCAGTTCGCGCCATGCACAAAGGGATGGGAAAATGTGCCCGCTGTCTGGCCGGACAGGCGACGCTCAAATGCGGCAGCACCGGGGCCCGAAGCCCCGGCAGCGCCTTTCGTCGCACACCAACGTCAGATGCTGGCGCTGATGCCAGCGCCCGAGCCATTCGCGTGAACGGCGTATGCCGGCTCGACAGCCACGGCCGGGACATCGAAGCCCCGGAACGTGCGATCGAACTCGAAGTAGTTGCAGATCAGCTCCTCACCCGGATGGATATCGGCGATAGCGTAGCCAACGTCCGGCCGCGTGAAGTCCGTGTTCGGGCTCAGGCTGTGGTTCATGAACCGGCCATTGTCGAGTTCAAGCACGACAAAGCCGTCCCGCTCCATGTGCGGATAACCGTAGCGGTCGAAGTAGTCCCGCACATTCTGCGGGAACGTAGCGACCTCTTCCTCGGTGAAGACCTTGTCGAAGCGCTCGTCGAGCGCCCAGATCGGTGTCCCTGCGGGGATGAAGTCCACTGCAAATACGCCAACGCCTTCGATCGCGCTGGCACGCACGGACGTAGCGACGAGCATCATGATACTTGTCTCCAGCTATTCAGCATTTTCGAGAGAAAAGTGAGGTGATCGAGGGCAAGGTGCACTTGGCCCCGTAGTGCGAGCATTCTGTCCTGGCGGACATGCGTAGGTAGTCTCCAGTCACCACCCCGCGCACTGTCTCGCGGATCATGATGGACGCGCAGTCTTGGATGGAGAGCAATCGCCCGAGAGGCTCCGAACGGGCCGCTTCCTTGCGGAGCCACGTTCAACTCCCCCCGAACCCGGAACTTGCTAGGCCCCGATGCGCGGAGCTTGTAGAGCGGTCGTAGCGCATGTCAAATCCCATTTTGTACGGTCTGTGAAACTGTCACCAACTTGCTACAAGCGGCCTTGGTCGAATTGGTTCCGAGACAGTCGGGACGACGCGGAGCACGAGGACGCCGACCGGTGACAATGCGCGAGCCAACGTGGTGGTACGAGACGGCGCCCGGCATCGTGCCGCGCCTGCTCGGCCCTGCTGCAGCGCTGTGGGGCGGGATGGTGCGCCGACGCTTTGCGCGGGCCACGCCGTACCGCGCGCCCGTCACCGTCATCTGCATCGGTAACTTCACGGCAGGCGGCACAGGCAAGACGCCACTCGCGCTCGCCGTCGCCGACCTCGTCGGCGGCCTGGGTCTGAGCAGCGCATTCCTCTCGCGCGGCTACGGCGGCCGCGTGTCGGGCCCGCACTGGGTCGCTCCCGAGCGTGACCGCGCGGACGACGTCGGCGACGAGCCGCTACTGCTTGCAGCCGCGCGTCCGACGCTGATCAGCCGTGATCGAGCCGCGGGCGCCCGCGCGATTGCTGGAGAGGTCAGCGCCGCTTCGGGCACCCGTCCCGCCGCCGATGTCATCATCATGGACGACGGGCTACAGAACCCCAGCCTCGCGAAGGATCTCACCATCGCCATCGTCGACGGTGCGCGTGGAGTAGGCAACGGCCGGGTGATGCCCGCCGGTCCGCTGCGGGCACCGCTCGACTTTCAGCTCGGCCTCGTCGACGTGATCGTCGTCAACCGCGGCACCAGTCAGGTCCAGAGCGATTTCGCCGCCAACCTGCGCAACGACTTCGAAGGCCCCGTGCTCGAAGCACAGATCATTCCGGCGGACGCCTCTGCCTGGCTTTCCTCCGGGCCGGTCGTTGCCTTCGCCGGGATCGGCGTACCGGAGCGCTTCTTCGCGACGCTCGCCGCACTCGGCGCCAGCACCGTCGCCACGCGCACCTTTCCAGATCACCACACCTTCACGCCAGCAGATGCGGCCGGCCTTCTCGACCTCGCCCGCACGCACGGCGCGACGCTCGTCACGACGGAGAAGGATCGCGCCCGCCTCGCTGGCGGCGCCGGTCCTCTGGCCGATCTCCATGCGCAGGCGCGCGCCCTGCCGATACGGCTTACGTTCGACGCCCGCGACGAGGGACGCCTCGCCGCCCTCATCGAAGGGGCCATCGGTCGGCGCGGGTAGAGGCGTTAGGGCGGCGCGCTCAGCTCGGGCGCTCGAAGCCAGGGCGCGGCACCTGCCCCATGAGGATGGTGTTGGCACCACCGTCGACGAGCAGCTCCGATCCGCTGACGTAGGCCGCCTTATCCGACGCGAGGAACGTGATCGCGTTGGCGATGTCCTCCGGCGTACCGACCCGTCCCACCGGCACGACGCGCGAACGCGCCTCGACGACGCCCGGCACCTGATAGAACGCCTCGCTCAGCGGCGTGCGGATAAAGCCCGGGCTGACCACATTCGAGCGCACGCCCTGAGCGCCCCACTCCACGGCGAGCTGGCGAGACAGCATGACGACGCCGGTCTTCGCCGCGCTGTAGGCGCCTGAATACGGCTGTGGCTCACTCGCCGCGATGGAGGCGATGTGGATCAGCGCGCCGCGCTTGCGCTCACGCATCCCCTCGCCAAAGGCCTGCGCGGTCAGCAGGTAGCCCGTCAGGTTCACCGCGAGGATCTTGTTCCAGTCCGCCAGGGAGAGCTTGTCGAGCCCGCCCGGCCGCAAGATGCCGGCGTTGTTCACGAGGATGTCCGCACCGCCGAGCGCGGCCTCGACTTGCGACCGTGCCGACGCGATGCTCGCCTCACTTGTCGTGTCGCACTCGACCGCAATGGCCTTGCCGCCCGTCTCGGCGATCTGGCGCGCGCCGTCCTTGGCGCCCTCGATATTGATATCGAGCAAGGCAACGGCGGCGCCGGCGCTCGACAAGCTGTAGGCCGCAGCACGACCGATGCCGCTCGCCGCCCCTGTCACGACGGCAACCCGGCCACCGAGGCCCAGCCAATCTCCATTGATCGCGCTCATCGTGCTTTTCCTCCCGGTTGCATGTTCTTTTCTGCAGCGTAGCCACTCTAGGCAGCGCTGAACAGCACCGCTAAGCTTGGCCCCAGAGGCAAACGTCCGACAAAAAGAAGGGCCCCAATGGCGAACTCGCTCCCGCTCGACGGTCTGCGCGTGCTCGACGTCAGCTCGTTCATTGCGGCTCCAGCCGCAGCCGTCGTCCTCGGCGACTATGGTGCCGACGTCATCAAGGTGGAGCCGCCGGGCGAAGGCGATCCCCATCGCGGGAACATCCACCTCACCAGCTTCCCGAAATCCGAGGTCAATTACCCCTGGCACCTCGACGCCCGGAACAAGCGCTCGGTCGCGCTGGATCTCAAGAACCCGCAGGGCCGCGCGGCTCTCGACCGGCTGATCGACCAGGCCGACATCCTGATCACGAACTACCCGTTCCCTGTGCGCGCACGCCTGCGCCTCGGCTACGAGGAGGTCTCGGCGCGCAATCCGCGGCTCATCTATGCGTCCTTCTCGGGCTATGGCGAGGAGGGCACCGACAAGGACCAGCCCGGCTACGACAGCAATGCCTACTTCGCGCGCTCCGGCCTCATCGATGCACTTCGCTACGAGGGACAACCTCCCGGCTTTGCGATGCCTGCGCAGGGTGACCGTCCGTCGGCCATGGCGCTGCTCTCCGCCATTCTCATCGCGCTCATCGATCGCGCGAAGACCGGCAAGGGCACCTGGGTTGCCAGCAACCTGCTCGCCAATGGTCTATGGTCGAACGGCGTCTACGCCCAGGCGGCGCTCCTCGGCTCCTACCTCCCGAACCGGCCGCCGCGCGAGCGCCCGCGCTCGGCGCTCGCTAACATCTACCTGACGTCCGACGACCGCTGGCTGCAGATCAACGTCACCAACGAGACGCGCGACTTTCCCGTCATCCTGGAAATGATCGAGCGGCCGGATCTGGCAACGGACCCTCGTTTCGCCGAGCGGACGACGCGCCATGCCAATGCCGCGGCCCTGCGCGAGATCCTCGATCCCATCATCCGGACGCGGCCGTTCGCTCATTGGAACAGGTTCTTGAAAACGCGCGGCGTTCCCCACTCGATCATCAGTCGCCTGCAGGACCTTCCAGCGGACACGCAGGCCGTTGCCGCGCGCGCCGTCGTCGACACCGACACGCCGGGCATGCCGCTGACACTGGCGGCACCGTTCCAGATCGGTCATGCTGCACCTCGCAGGCCGGGCCCAGGCCCGGAACTCGGCCAACACACAGATGTGATTCTGCGGGAGGCAGGGCTCAGCGAGAATGAGATAGCGGCCTTGAGGGCAAGTGGGGCGGCCGCATGATCGTGGCGTAACAGACCCGGAGGTCCGAATGCGCGTGAGGGAATTGCTCGAAGCTGTCGCCTTGTTCCTCCTGCCGGCAGCCCTGCTGATCCTCGCGATCCCACCAGCACACGCACAGGCGCCGGCCCCCGGCAAAGTCGCACCGGATCTCTGCCTCGCTCTTGCCGAAGCACCTTCCCAGCGCGGGCCGGGCGGCATTTCGATCCCCTCGCTCGTCCAACGCGCACAACTCAAGATTGGCGATACGCGGATCAGCTACATCGGCCATTCGACATTCCTGCTCGAGACGCAGCGCGGCGTTCGGATAGCGACCGACTACAACGACTACGTGCGCCCGGCCGTGATTCCCGAGATCGTGACCATGAACCGGGCCCACTCCACGCACTACACCAACAACCCCGACCCCTCGATCACGCATGTCCTACGTGGCTGGAATCCGGAGGGCGGGCACGCCCATCACGACCTCAGCTTCGAGGACGTCCGCGTGCGCAATATCCCGACCAACATCCGCACCTATGCGGGCGGCACCGACACCTGGGGCAATTCGATCTTCGTCTTCGAGACGGGGAACCTCTGCATCGGGCACCTCGGCCACCTGCACCACACGCTGACGACGCAGCAGCTCGCGCAGATCGGCCAGCTGGATGTGGTCCTGGTTCCGGTGGACGGCAGCTTCACGCTCGACGTGCAGGGCATGATGGAGGTTCTGAAGGCGCTGAAGACGCCCCTCATGATCCCCATGCACTACTTCTCATCGTATACACTGGAGCGCTTCCTGCACGAGGCGCGCCCGCACTTCGAAGTCGAGATGTCCGAAGTGCCAACGACCGTCGTCTCGCGGGCAACGCTGCCGAAGACCCCCAAGATCCTGGTCCTGCCCGGCAACTAGCGATCCTCGATGGCCTCAGGCGAGCAGAAGCCGGCGGATATCCGCGGCAACGGCCTCGCTCGGCGCAATGACGAGACCGCCGGTGTTGTCGCCCGGCCGATAGGCGCTGCCATCGTGCTTCGAGAACACGAAGCCCTGCTCGCTGACGAGCACGAGGCCCGGCAGATGATCCCAGGGTTCGGATTTGTTGTAGATCGCGAAGTGCGCGCTGCCGGAAATCAGACGCGGATAGTCCATACCGGCACATGAAACATTCTGGAGCGCGGCGAAGGCGCTCGCGCGCGCCTTGAGCTCGGCACGACGCGCGTCGCTCATGTGCCGGCGGCCGAGCATCCCTATCAGCTCCTTGTTCATCGTCGGAATGAGCGGACGCGGCAGCCGCGTCACGGCACCATCACGCACATACCAGGCACCACTTCCGCGTTCACCCATGTGCAGATCGCCACTAGAGGGCGCGAGGATCCATCCGGCGAGAAGCTCTTCACCGCGCACGAGCGCGACCATCACCGTGAAACCGGACTCGCCCTTGGCGAACGCGCTCGTGCCGTCGATCGGATCGATCACCCACACGGGATCGCCGCTCGCGAAGTGCTGCAGGACCGACGGATCGGCATGCACAGCTTCCTCGCCAACGACGCGCGAGCCGGCAATCAACTCCGCAAGCCGACGCGTGAGCGCGACTTCCGCGGCACGATCCGCGACCGTCACGATGTCGTTCGGACCATTCTTTTCGACGACGTCTGCACCGGCAAGATTGCGCCACCGCGGCACGATTTCTTCCGCTGCAACTTCGCGCATGATTCGCGCGACTCGCTCGATTTCGATCACTTCGCAGCCCTCGTTAGCGCGCTCGAGCGCTTTCCGACGTGTATGCTTGCGCGAAATTTTCGTGGCCGTCCAGCAGCATCGGCAGGCGAGCGAATATGGCCGATTTTATTGCATTACTTGAGTTATTGCAGCGCAGAAAATGGCCGAGAAACTTATTCGTATTATCTCGCCGGAGTATCGGCATTTCAATTCATTAACTTCCCATTAACTACCAAATCACCACATTCACCCTTGCAAGTGGACACGATTCGTCTTGACAGGCGAGTGACTTGCTACCGGGAAGAGATAGGAGATATCAACATGGCTAAGGCTGCAAAGAAGACCACGAAGACGATGAAGAAGGCGCCCGCGAAGAAGGTCGCCAAGAAGAAGACTGTTGCGAAGAAGGCCCCGGCGAAGCGCGCCGTGAAGAAGACCGCTGTGAAGCGCGCTGGCCCCGCCCGCCGCAAGGCCGCCGCCTCGAAAGTTAGCCGCGCCCCCGCGAAGAAGGTAGCCGCCCGTAAGCCGGCAGCCCGCCGCAAGCGCGCTTAAGAGCGACTTCCCGTAGTCGCTCGCGGCGTTTCTTATGTCCCCGCCGACCGGTGCCGTCTCGATCCCGGCACCGGTCGATGCATTTTACGGTCCCCGTTTGCGCGAAACCCCGGGCCCGCTAAGCCAATTTGGCATGTATGTCCTCCTCTGAGCGCGGCTCGACTGGCCAGCCTCGGGGTTCCCTTGCTCCCCAAGCTCGGACAAACTGCCGGGAAACCGGCCGCCGAGGCCGACGTTGCAGATCATCCTGCAGAAGAACCGGTGGGGAGGCGTGCTCATGAATTTCGGCATCTTCAATCTGATGGGCTATCGCACGCCCGGCACCACCGCGGCCGCGCTCTATGACGGCGCCATCGCGCAGGTGAAGGCCGCCGAGGCCGCAGGTTTCGACATCGCCTGGTTCGCCGAGCACCATTTCTCGAACTATTGCACATGCCCCTCACCCCTGATGATGGTCGCGCGGCTGGCCGGCGAGACCTCGCGAATCAAACTCGCGAGCGGGGTCGTGGTGGTGCCGCTTTACAACCCTGTCCGATTGGTTTCGGAAATCGGCATGGTCGATGCGCTCACTCATGGCCGCCTGGTTCTGGGGATCGGGAGCGGATACCAGCCCTATGAATTCGAGCGATTCGGCGAAAATCTCGCCGATTCGGCACCGAAACTCGTCGAGTTCGTGGAGATACTCGAGAAGGCTTTCTCGGGCGAAACATTCACCCACAAAGGGCGCTTCTACGAACTCCCCGAGACACACATCGCCTCGCGGCCGACGGGCAAACTCCCCGATATCTGGATCGCCGGCGACAACCGGACGCTGCAGGGCCTCGCCGCCCGCAAGGGCTGGCCGATCATGCTGTCGCCACGGCACGCCTCGGTTGCTCAGCTCAGCGACGTGAAGGCCAGCATCGGCCACATCTACGCCGAGCAGGGGCTCGACAGCAGGCAGCCTGCGATCGCGCCGTTGCGCCATGTCTGCATCACCGCCAGCAAGGCCGAAGCCGCCGACTTCATCGACAATCTGCGCCACCAGATCCGCCTCTCGCAAAGCCTGCGCCGCCGCGAGGAGCTGATCGACGGCGCCATGCTCATCGAGAAGCCATACGAGGGCGAGCCGCCGCTCGATATCTTCTCGACCTCCGTCCTGGTCGGCGATGCGACGACGGTCGCCGAACGCATGGCCGGCCTGATCCGCGCCGCCGAGCCCGTGCATATGTTGCTCCAGTTCCAGGCCGGCGCCTCGTCCCTCACGACCGCGCTCAAATCCATCGAGCGCTTTGCCGGAGACGTCGTGCCCATGCTCGAACGCGCACTCGGCCCGCTCGACAAGATCGGCCCCGCGCGCCGCAACTGATCTCCCAGAAGGACTGCACCCATGTCCGACGAACTCATCCGCATGACCGCACGCGAGGCCGTCCGCCGTCTCCGCGCCAAGGAAATCACGCCGCTCGACCTGATCGATGCCGCCGAGAAGCGCATTGCGGCCTGCGAGGGGGCACTCAATGCGCTGCCGACCCTCTGCCTCGACCGTGCGCGCGATCACGCCCGTGCCCTCATGCGCGGCGAGCGGCGCGAGGCCGAAGGCGAGGCGGGCTGGCTCGCCGGGCTGCCTGTCACGATCAAGGATCTCACCGACGTCGCGGGCGTGCGCACGACCTACGGCTCTCCCATCTTCAAGGATCACATCCCCACCGCATCGCATCCGCTCGTCGAGCGCATCGAGCGCAAGGGCGGCATCGTCATCGCCAAATCGAACACGCCGGAGTTCGGCTCGGGCGGCTCGACCTTCAACGAGGTGTTCGGGCGCACGACCAATCCCTGGAACACGGCACTCACCTGCGGCGGTTCCACGGGCGGCGGCGCATCCTCGCTCGCCGCCGGCGAGGCCTGGCTCGCGCACGGCAGCGACCACGCGGGCAGCCTCAGGCGTCCCGCCACGTACTGCAGTGTCGTCGGCCTCAGGCCCTCGCCCGGCCGCGTGACGCGCGGGACATCGAACAACCTCTATGCGCCGCTCTCGGTGCAGGGCCCCATGGCGCGCAATGTGCCGGACGTCGCGCTGTTCCTCGACAGCATGGCCGGCTTCTGTCCACGCGATCCGCAAACCTTCGACGCGCCCGCGCAGTCCTTCAGCGATGCCGTCGCCGCCCGCAAGCTGCCGCGCCGCATTGCATGGTCGGCCAATTTCGGCGGCACGGCGCCCATGGACAGCGAGACGCGCGAGATCTGCGCCAAGGCGGTGCAGCGCTTCAAGGAGCTCGGCGCGACCGTCGAAGAAGCCGCACCCGATGTCGGCCAGATCGCCGATGCCTTCATGGTTCTGCGCGCGCAGTCGTACGTGGTTGACCGCGAGTTGCAGATCGCGCAGTACCCCGGCAAGTTCAAGCAGGACATCATCTGGAATACGAAGCTCGGCCTCGATGCGACGCCCTCGCGGATCGGCTGGGCGGAGCGCGAGCGTGCGGCCTTCTACCGCCGCGTTGCAGCTTTCTTCGAGACCTACGACCTGCTGATCACACCCGGCGCCTCGACGCCGGCGTTCGACGTCACGCGTCGCATGCCTGAGAAGATCGACGGCAAGGTCGTCGAACACTACCTCGGCGGCTCGCTGATCACGGCAATCCCGACGCTCATGGGTGTGCCGTCGCTTGCCGTGCCGTGCGGCTTCGACCAGTTCGGACGGCCAGTCGGGTTGCAGATCGTCGCGCCACCGCGCGGCGAGGCTGCGCTTCTTGCGGCCGGCGCCGCCTTCGAGGAGCTGACCGGCCTCGACAAGCTCGTGCCCATCGATCCACGCGCGGGCAAGGTGCCGCCCGTTTAGATGTCCGAAGACAGAATGGAGCATCCCCCTCCCCCTTGTGGGGAGGGGTTAGGGGTGGGGGGCATCCCTACGCTCGCGTTCTGCAATCCCCCCTCCTAGCCTCCCCCACAAGGGGGGAGGGATATGTCGAGACAGGATGAGGCGGCACGCTTCCGACCGCTACTTCAACCGGATATCCACGCGGTCGCTCTTGCCCTTCGCATCGATAACGGTGATGCGCGTAAAGCCGCGGCCATCCGGACGCCATTCCACATCACGGCGCTGCGGGTCCGATGAAATGGGCGCACCATCCGCAAGCCACGTCAGGGGCAGCGCGCCCCCTTCCGCCTTGAGCATCACCGCCGCGTCGTCGCCATCGTCGTGCTCCAGCTCCGAGCGATCCGGCGGGAAGGCAATGCGCACGAGCGGCTCCAGATAAGTCGCCGTCTCCTGCCCGCGCGCATCATCCCCGAAGCGGCGCAGCGGCGGCGGCAGCGTTCCGCTCGTCGCGCGAATGGCACCCGGCGGAGCTGCGGGCAATGGCGTCGTCTTGTCGGCAATGCGCGCGAAGGCATCGAAGAGCAACGGCGCCGCGGCTGAATGACCACTCAAGCCCGGCGTTGCCGTGCCGTCGGCGCGGCCGATCCAGACCGCGATCACATGCTTGCCGTCGTAGCCCACAGCCCACGCATCGCGATAGCCGTACGACGTACCGGTCTTGTAGGCGATCCGGCCGCCACGCGCATTGGCCGGCGGTGGCGCATCCTTGAGGATGTCAGTCACGTACCACGCGGCAACCGGCGACAGCAGGCGCGGCGGCGCCTTCGCGAAGCCGCGCCGCTCGCCTTTGACATAGTTGAGCTCCATCGCGCGCCCGCCACTGGCGAGGCCCGCATAGAGCATCGCGAGATCCTGCAGCCGGAGACCGATGCCACCGAGCGCAATGGCGAGGGTCGGCTGTGCCCCCGCCGGCAGCTCCGTCTTGAGACCTGCGCGGCGCAGGCGGCCGTTGAGCCGCGCCGGTCCGATCTCCGACAGCACCTGCACGGCCGGAATATTGAGCGAGAGACCGAGCGCCTCGCGGATCGTCACCGTACCGCGGAAGCTCTGGTCGAAGTTCTTCGGATGGTAGGTGCCGAAGCGCGTCGGCCGATCATCGATGAGCGTCTCAGGATGCGCACGGCCGGCCTCGAACGCAATGCCGTAGATGATCGGCTTCAGCGTCGATCCCGGCGAGCGCACAGCCTGCACCATATCGATGGCGCCGAGACGGCCACTGTCAAAGTAATCCGCCGAACCGACATAGGCGAGGATATCGCCCGTCGTATGATCGAGCGCCAGCACCGCACTCGAAAGCCGCGAGCCGAGCGCCTCCGTATGTTCGCGCGCTGCCCTCTCAAGCGCTGTCTGCGCATCGCGATCGAGCGTCAAGCGGTGCACGCGCTCATTGGGGCGGCGCGCGACCTCGCTTTCAGCAAGGTGAGGCGCGAGCATTCCGAACGTGCGCCGCGCCGTCGGCACAGCTTCAGTCACCGCCGCGCGCGCTTCCTCTGCCTTGATAACACCGGCCTCACGGGCGCGCGCGAGAACGCGATCACGTGCGCGACGCGCATTCTCCGGATTGCGATCCGGCCGGCGCGTTGAAGGGCTCTGCGGAAGCGCAACGAGAAGCGCAGCCTCACCGGGAGACAGCCGCCGCGGTTCCTTGCCGAAATAAGCAAGCGAAGCCGCACGTACGCCTTCTATGTTGCCACCGAAAGGCGCGAGCCGCAGATAGAGGTCGAGGATCTGATCCTTGCTGAGCATCAGCTCGAGCTGGCGCGCGCGCACCATCTGCTCAAGCTTGCCGATAAGCGTGCGCGGATGCTCGCCACTGAGCAGGCGTGCCGTCTGCATGGTCAGCGTCGATGAACCCGAGACGATCCGTCCATGGCTCAGGAACTGCCAGCCTGCGCGCAATGTCGCGATCGCATCGACACCACCGTGCGAACGGAAGCGCCGATCCTCAAAGGCAAAGAGCATGTCCAGATAGCGCGCATCCACATCCCCGACCGAGACAGGCAATCGCCAGATGTCATCCGGCGTCGTGAACGCGCGCAGCAGGCGATCCCGGCGATCGAGAACGATCGTCGATGTATGGCTCGCGCGCTCGAGGCTCGGCGGCGCAGACCAGCGCGCAGCAAGCTCCAGTGCGAGGATGGGAGAAAGGCAGAGAACAAGCGCCGCAACGGCAGCAATAATGCTGGTCCGTACGATGGCGCCGCGGGGTCGCGTGTTCGTCGTCTCGCCGCGGCGCCCGGGCGCCCGACCCGTGGGTGGCGCCGCCCCCGGCGG
>JAEYPL010000160.1 GCA_023410905.1 Pseudomonadota bacterium | reverse complement strand
GCTATGCCGCCGTAGCGACGCGCATGATGCGGTCGGCACTCCTCGAAGTCATGCGCGAGGACTACATCCGCACCGCACGCGCCAAGGGCGTCTTCCGCCGCATCATCACGCGCCGCCACGCCATGCGGAATGCCATGCTGCCCGTCGTTACAGTCATCGGGCTCGAGTTCGCCTTCCTGATCGGCGGCCTCGTCGTGACCGAGCAGGTTTTCAACATCAACGGCATCGGCAAGCTGTTCGTCGACGCGACGACGCGAGGCGACTTCACCCTGATCCAGGGCCTCGTGCTGTTGATCGCGGTGACCTTCATCCTCGTCAATCTCGTGGTCGACCTGCTCTATGCATGGCTCGATCCGCGCATCCGCCTGAGCTGAGCCGGGAGGAATCAAATGGCAGACGCCACGCTCACTCCGTCAACGGCAGCTCTCGCGCGCCCGCGCAGGCGCAATCCCGTGCTGCACTTCATCCGTCAGCAGCCGCTGGGCTTCGTCGGCTTTCTCATCATCCTGCTCTATTTCGGGATGGCGATCGGCGCCTACTGGATCTCGCCCTTTCATCCCGAGGAGATCGACTTCGCCGCCATGCTCGCCGCGCCGAGTGCCGAGCATCCCATGGGCACGGACCAGTACGGGCGCGACGTCTTCTCGCGCCTCGTCTATGGCGCGCGCACGGCCATGGCGGTCGGCATTCTCTCCGCATTCCTCGGCTGCACGGCCGGCGCGCTGATCGGCGCCACGTCCGGCTATTTCGGCGGCCGTATCGATAATATCATCCAGCGCGTCGTCGATATCATGCTGGCCTTCCCAATCATCGTGCTGGCCATGGTGGTCGTCGCCGTCCTCGGCAAGAATCTGCTGTTCGGCATCGACATGAACCTCATCATCGCGATCGCGCTGCCCATGGTGCCGAAGATGGCCCGCATCGCGCGCGCTTCGACCCTGTCGATCGCGCAGATGCCCTACATCGACGCCGCCCGCGCCGCCGGCTACAGCCATGTGCGCATCATCCTGCGCCACATCGCCCCGAACATCGTCGCACCGTACCTCGTCATGGCAACGGCGTTCATCGCCCAGGCCATCCTGCTCGAGGCGAGCCTTTCCTTCCTCGGCCTCGGCGTCACCGAGCCGACACCGGCCTGGGGTCTCATGCTCTCGGGCGCGTCCGCGGACTTCTATAGGGCCGCACCCTGGATGATCATGTTCCCCGGCTTGGCGATCACGCTCGCCGTGTTCGCGTTCAACCTCTTCGGCGACAGCCTCCGCGACTGGCTCGATCCCAAGCTGAAGGGCTAAAGCGCCGCAGGTGGCGCGCGCGCCCCGTGCTATGCTCGGGGCGATGCGTGCGCCAGCCAAATCCCGTTCCTTGAGTACAGCACGGCCTCGGACGAAGGCCGTGCCGGTTCGGGCGTTGCCCGAGCCGTTCGCCGGCTGGTTCGAGGCCAAGGGCTGGCAGCCGCGTCCGCATCAGCTCGCGCTTCTCGCGCAATCCGAGGCGCGGCGCTCGACGCTGCTCATCGCACCGACCGGTGCCGGTAAGACGCTTGCCGGTTTCCTGCCGAGCCTTGTCGCCCTCCACGCGAACCGCGATAGCCCCGCACGAGCATCGGGCCTGCGCACGCTCTACATCTCGCCGCTGAAGGCCCTCGCCGTCGACATCGCGCGCAATCTGCTCACGCCCGTCACGGAGATGAATCTCGACATCCGCGTCGAGACGCGCACCGGCGACACGCCCGCCAGCAAGCGCCAGCGTCAACGCCTCAAGCCGCCCGAGATCCTGCTCACGACGCCGGAACAGCTTGCCCTCCTGCTCGCCAGTCCCGATGCCGCCTACCTCTTCGGCGATCTCGACACGCTCATCCTCGACGAGCTGCATGCACTCGCCCCATCGAAACGCGGCGACCTGCTCGCGCTCGACGTCGCGCGCCTCCGCACACTCGCGCCCGAACTCATCTCGATCGGCCTCTCGGCGACCGTCGCCCAGCCGAGCGAGCTGCGCGCCTGGCTCACACCGCAGACGACGCCCGACAGCGCCATCCAGCTCGCCGATGTCGTGAGCGTGGACGGCGGCGCCAAGCCCGAGATCATCATTCTCGAAACCGAAGGCGGCATGCCCATTGCAAGCCACACCGCGCGCTATGCCGTTCCGGACGTGCTTGCGGCAATCGCGCGCCACCGCCTCGCTCTCATCTTCGTCAATACGCGCATGCAGGCCGAGCTCATGTTCCAGGAGCTCTGGAAGGCGAATACCGACAGCCTGCCGATCGCGCTCCATCACGGATCGCTCGACGTCGGCCAACGGCGCAAGGTCGAGGCCGCCATGGCGCGCGGTACGCTGCGCGCGGTCGTTGCCACGTCGACGCTCGATCTCGGCATCGACTGGGGCGATGTGGATCTCGTCATTCACCTCGGCGCGCCCAAAGGCGCATCCCGCCTCATCCAGCGCATTGGCCGCGCGAACCATCGCCTCGACGAACCCTCGAACGCCATTCTCGTACCAGCCAACCGCTTCGAAGTGCTCGAATGCCGCGCTGCGCTCGAAGCCGCACTCGCCGGCGAGCAAGACGCGCTGATCCATCGCCGCGGCACCATGGACGTCCTCGCGCAGCATGTTCTCGGCATGGCGTGCGCAGGTCCATTCCATCCCGACGCGCTCCACGCGGAAGTGCGCACCGCGCTCCCCTATTCAGACCTCTCGCGCACTGACTTCGATCGTGTCGTGGATTTCGTCGCCACTGGCGGCTATGCGCTGCGCCAGTACGAACGCTTCGCCCGCCTGAAGCCCGACACCGATGGCCGCTTGCGCGTGACACATCCGAGCTTCGCGCAGCAGTACCGCATGAACGTCGGCACCATCGTCGAAAAGCCGCTCCTCAAAGTGCGCCTAGTTGGCGCGCGGCGGCGGCGTCCGGGTTCCGCGCAAAGCCTCATGGGAGGGCGGATGCTCGGCGAGCTCGACGAGGATTTTGCCGCCGAGCTGAGCCCCGGGGATACCTTTGCTTTTGCCGGCTACATCCTGCGCATGGAAGGCCTCACGGACGAAGAGCTGCTCGTCTCACGGTCGAATGCCAAGGATCCGAAGGTGCCGAGTTATCCGGGCGGCCGGTTTCCGCTCTCGACGCATCTCGCCAAGCGCGTGCGCCAGATGCTCGCCGATCCCGCGCACTGGGCGAGCCTGCCGCCTTCGGTCGCTCATTGGCTCGAGATCCAGCAACGTGTCTCGACGATCCCCGCCGCCGACGAAGTCCTCGTCGAGACATTCCCGCGCAGTGGGCGACACTACCTCGCGGTCTATCCCTTCGAGGGTCGCATCGCGCATCAGACGCTCGGCATGCTGCTGACGCGCCGCCTGCATCGTGTGGGCGCCTTGCCGCTCGGCTTTGTCGCCAACGACTATGCCCTATCGGTCTGGGCGGCACGCGATATCGGGCGGATGCTCGCCGATGGTGAACTTGATCTCGGCGTCCTGTTCGACGAAGACATGCTCGGCGACGACCTCGAAGCATGGCTGGCCGAGACGAGCCTCATGCGGCGCACGTTCCGCGCCTGTGCCGTCATCGCCGGCCTCGTCGAGCGGCGCGCGCCCCGCCACAAGAAGAACAGCCGTCAGCTCTCGGTCTCCACCAACCTCATTTATGACGTATTGCGCCGCCACGACCCGCACCAGATTCTTCTCGAGGCCGCCTACCAGGATGCGGCGACGGGCCTCCTGGATATCCAGCGCCTCGCCGGCTTCCTGGCGCGAATCAAGGGGAGAATCAGGCATAGTCCGCTGGATCGTGTTTCGCCGCTGGCTGTGCCGCTCATTGTCGAGCTCGGCCGCGAGTTCGTTCACGGCGCCTCCGCAGAAGCCCTGCTCCGGGAGGCGGCCGAAGATCTGATTACCGAAGCCACGCAACCTGATACCTGAGCCGGAGGGCTGATGAGCATTCTCGCACTG
>JAEYPL010000081.1 GCA_023410905.1 Pseudomonadota bacterium | reverse complement strand
GGACACCCTGGCGGGCCGCGAGCATGGCGATCGGAGCGCCATCCGCCGTGATGTAGCGCGCCTTGGCGTATGCCTCACGGAAACGCGCAGAGCGGCGCAACTTGTCCAGATGGTCGAGATTCAGCGTGAAGACGGAGAAGCTCTCGTTCTGCTTCGCCGATCGTATGATCTGGGTGATCGCCTCGCCCAGGTCCGCAACGTTGACTGGCCAGCCGTCAATGGTCGCTATCGCCCGGGGACGCGAGGATGTAGGGTCGATCATACGCGTTACCAATTCTGCGCACTCGTTAATGGCTTATTAGTATATCGCCGCCCGACAATCCACAATAGGCGGTCGGGTGGACCGCCTACGATGGTCGTGTGTTGTTTTCGGTACGCCCAGAGAAGAGGCGACAACGCCGATCAGCGTATCGCTGCTACAGCAAGGCTCGGGCCAACCTTGCCGACCGATGACCAGGGGTGCGGACCGCGCGTCTCAGGATGTGGCCGAAATTTCAGCCCTCGAGAGATGGCAACGACGTTGCCGCCCAAACACGCTTCGTACTTTTTGCTGGGACCTCGAAATGTTAAGCTTTCCGGCATTCATAGGTCAGCGGCTGCTTAGAACGCCGCTGCAGGCAGGTCGCGTTGGAAGTTCGGTTTGCTATCCTGCCGCGTCTATTGGTTAATGTGTGTCAAGTTGTTTGGCCCAGCAATTGCTTTCGTGTGGGTGAGCCCGACAGGGCTGTTCTATGCCGTCTGGTTCGAGGTTGAGCATGGCGTTGCGTATGTATCTCATGGTCATGGCGGTTCTCCTTATCGCCAGTCCTGCTGCGCGGGGACAGGAGCCCGGAGGCTACCGCCTCGGCGTACAGGTTCGGATGCGCATTCACGTGCATGAGTGGCCCATACTGACCGGGGAGTTCACCATCGGCGCCAATGGCACTCTGGTTCTGCCCATGATTGGCAGCGTTCCCGCCCAAGGGCTGGAGGCCTCTCAGTTGGCGACCGAGATTGCTGAACGCTTGCGGATCAAGGCGGATCTGAGCAAGGCTCCCGACACGACGGTCGATATCTCTCAGTACCGCCCGTTCTATATCCTCGGTGGCGTCGAACGCCCCGGCGAGTACATCTATCGTCCGGGAATGCTCGTCGTGAGCGCGGTTGCGGTCGCTGGAGGTCTCTATCGTCCGCCGCGGACCTCCGACTGGGGCTTCGAGCGCGACGCCATAACTGGTCGAGGCGACTTACGCCTTGCGGCCATCAAGCGTGACGAATTCAAGGTGCGGGATCTGCGGCTGAAGGCAGAGGCGGCCGGGCTGGCGACGTTTCCTTCCGTTCCTTCGGACCTGTCGCCTGCGGCGCTGAAGTTCGTCGAGGAGGAACGGTTGCTCTTCAATGTCCGGCTTGAGCGGCACCGCAATCAGCATGAAGCTTTCGGGCAAGCGATTGCCTTGGTTGAAGGAGAGATCCAGTCGCTCGAGGGACAAATCGAAGCCGCGGACAAACAGCACGCCTCTGTTCTGAAGGAGCTCGAGGATACGCGCGCCCTCGTCACGCGTAACCTTGTGCCGGCGCCGCGTATCTTGCCGATCGAGCGGACGCTGGCTCAGATCGAGCGGGAGCAGAAGGAAATCCAGACCGCCATTATGCGTGCCCGCCAGCAGATTCACATTGCCAAAAGCCAGAGGGGCGCCTTGGACGACGAGCGTCGCAGCACGGCGGTAGCGGAATTGCAAGCGCTGGAGGTCCAACGGAAGGAACTGGAAGAGCGGGTCGAGACGGCCGCACGCCTTATAGCGGGATCAAGTGCAATGTTGGCCAACCCGCAAGAACTGGCCGATACGGAGGGCGTAGCTAGTTTTATTATCATCCGTCATAAGGACGGTATTGCATCCGAGGTAAGTGCGACGGAGACAACGTCGCTTGAAGCCGGGGACATCCTTAAGGTCTTCCGTCCCCAAGATATTGGTGCTTCGCGGCGGTCGCGGACCTCTGCCCCGGTTCGTTGACGCGGCGGGAGCGGGGCGTGAAGCCGTCGATTGATCTAATGTCCGCCGCACACACAATGCTGGAAGCAGCGCGTAATGTTGTACAAGAGTCCTGAGCAGTCGGCATCCAGCTACAATCCCAGCGCTGGGGCGGAAATCACGAACCAGTTCGATCTGCGCTGGTTGATGGCCGCAGTGCTACAGCGCCGCTGGCTGCTCGTCGTCTTGCCGCTCGTGGCTATGACGCTCGCCGTCTTGTTTGTGCTTTTGCGCCCCCCGAGCTTCACAGCCTCGACACAACTGCAGCTGACCAATCTACGCTTGACGTTCAGCCGCGAGGACGCCTTCTTTGCTGAGACCCATCCTGATCCGGCGTTCCTCGAGACGCAACTTCAGATCATCCGATCCGATCGCGTCGCGTTGAGTGTTCTCCGCAACTTGAAGATGCTCGCGCCGGACGCGCCGGTGGAAGAGAAGGCTACGGCACTTGAACAACTTCGGCGTGGGTTTGCTGTTGACCGTGCGGGACTGAGCAATGTCGTTCAGATCTCCTATACGACACGGGAGGCTGAAACGGCTGCGCGCGTGGCTAACGAGTTCGCGCTTGCCTACACGTCCGAGCTGAATACCTCACGGCTCGATGCAGCCCAGGCGGGCAGTAGCTGGCTGCGCGAACGTTTGCGCGAGGTGGGGCCGAAAGCGCGGGTCATCGCAGAGGCCCTCCCTCCTCCGCACAAAAGCAACTTGCGCGGGATCATTATCATTCTGGCAGCTGGAGTGCTGAGTGGCGGACTGGCGGTGGCGGTCGCGATTGCGTGGAAGCTGATCGACCGCCGGG
>JAEYPL010000071.1 GCA_023410905.1 Pseudomonadota bacterium | reverse complement strand
CCCTCTTCCTTCTCGCCGTCGGCAAGCTCCTCGGAGAGTTCGAGGTCGCGCAGCATGTCACGCATCAGCCGGCCGAACTTGGTCTGGCTGGTTGCTGCATCGCCCATGCGCTCGAGCGTCGTGGCGGCGCGCTCCTCGATCCACGGCCGCCGCAGGTCGACAAGCGCCTGCGCTGAAGCGGGCGGCTTGAGGCCCGTCAGACGTTCGCGCACGATCAGCGAAAGTGCATCCTCGATCGGCGCCTCGGACCGCTCGGTGATATGGGCGAAGCGGCCATGGGCGTACTGATCCTCGACCTTGGCGGTGAGGTTCGACGCCATGCCTTGCATACGATTGCAGCCGATCGCCTCGACGCGAGCGCGCTCGACGGCCTCGAACACCGAGCGGGCCGGACCCGCTCCTGGAACGAGGCGCTTGTGCAGCTTCTCGTCGTGCATGGCAGCCGTCAGCGAGAGACTGTCGGCCCAGCCACGAATGACCGCGATCTCCTTCTTAGAGGGCGTGCGCGAAGGCTCGGGGAGCTGCATGGCCTTGCCATCGAGCTCGGGCTTGCCCGGCGCGTAGGTGACCTGCATCTCGCCGTCGGCGGCAATGGCGCGCGCGCAAAGACCGAGCACGCGCTTGAACGGCTCGGTCGGCGCTTCTTTCTTCTTCGGAGGAGTGGCCACGCGGCTATCGTTCCGGTGCTAGCGCCTCAGCTCAGCGCGACGTTAGCTGCGCTTTCGGGAAGTTCCTCGCCAAAACAGCGCTGGAAGAACTCGGCGACCAATGGGCGCTCGAGCTCGTCGCACTTGTTGAGGAACGTCATGCGGAACGCGAAACCGACATTGCCGAAGATCTCGGCGTTCTCGGCCCATGTCAGCACCGTACGCGGGCTCATCACCGTCGAGAGATCGCCGTTGATGAAAGCCTGTCGCGTCAGATCGGCGACCCGCACCATGTTGTTGACGACCTTCTTCTTGGCGTCGCTCTTCTGGAAGGCCTTGGCCTTGGAAAGAACGATGCCGACCTCGTCGTCGTGCGGCAGATAGTTGAGGGTCGCGACGATCGACCAGCGGTCCATCTGGCCCTGATTGATCTGCTGCGTGCCATGATAGAGGCCCGACGTATCACCGAGACCGATCGTATTGGTCGTCGAGAACAGGCGGAAGGCCGGATGCGGCCGGATAACCTTGGACTGATCGAGCAGCGTCAGCTTGCCCGAAACCTCGAGCACGCGCTGGATGACGAACATGACGTCCGGACGGCCGGCGTCGTACTCGTCGAACACGAGAGCGACGTTGTTCTGGAGCGCCCAGGGCAGGATGCCCTCGCGGAACTCGGTGACCTGCTTGCCGTCCTTCAGCACGATCGCGTCCTTGCCGACGAGATCGATGCGCGAGACGTGGCTGTCGAGGTTGACGCGCACGCACGGCCAGTTGAGCCGCGCGGCCACTTGCTCGATGTGCGTCGACTTGCCGGTGCCGTGATAGCCCTGGATCATCACGCGGCGGTTGTGCTTGAAGCCGGCGAGGATGGCGAGGGTCACTTCCCGATTGAAGAGATAGTCGGGATCGAGGTCCGGCACATGCGAGTCAGCTTTTGAATAAGCCGGCGCCTCCATGTCGGAATCGATGCCGAACGTCTCGCGGACCGAGATGGTCTTATCCGGAAGGCCGGGCAGGCCGGCATTAGCTGAAGCGCGCATAGTTTCGCTGTTCCGCAGGTCCATGGAATCGCCCCCACGTGCTGTCCCGCGACGGATCGCTGATGTCTTGGGGACGATCGAGTTTGGCTGATTGGCCGATCAAACGAGACCGGCCTGTTTCAGGTAATTATAGGCTTGTATGATCTCACGCAACTTGTCTTCGGCGCCGCGGTCCCCTCCATTAGCATCGGGGTGGTGCCGCTTTACCAGCTCCTTGAACCGCCCTTTGATTTCCGAGCTGGGCGCTGATTCCACTAAATCCAGGGCCTCGAATGCTTTGCGCTCCAGAGGTTTCAGCGCGCGACGAGGCGCCTGACGGCTCGTGCCATGCGTTTGGGCATCGCTGTCATCCAGTACGTGATGGGGGTCGTGCGTTCCGTTACGCGCAAAATTCGCGTACCGGCGGGCCCTGGCGTCGCTGGCGCTGGCCTCCGAGAGGTTGTCAGTACCCCCCTTATCGGCGCCCAGCTTCCATGTTGGGCGATGACCCGTGATGGCGCCTTTGCGGAAGTCCTCGACCTCGGCGTCGCTCATGCCCGCGAAGTAGTTGTATGAGGCGTTGAACTGCCGGACGTGGTCGATACAGAAGTGATAGTACTCGTTCTCGCGGCCGCGGCCCATGGGCGCCTTGTGCGCGCCGGCCGCCCTGCAGCCCTTCCACTGGCACACGTGGGTGCGCTCCTCGGCCTCGCGGGGCGCGGAAGGCTTGACCCTGATCTGGTCGAAGTATTTCGATTCGAGCTTCATCGTCCTCACATTATGATCCACCGCGACCGCAGCGCACAAGCGGTCACCCGGATACCACGGGAATGCGTTGCTGCTATGCCACCCGAGTCGCAGGCGACGCCGTCTATCGCGGCTCGCGCACCATGCTGAGATACGTTGGATCAAACTCGGCGACGACCTGAAGGCGCGCCCAGTCCAATATGGAAATTGTGTGATGCGTCCAACTTATCAAGCCCTCGCGCCGAAGGCTCTGAATTACGCGGTTCATGTGAACGACCGATAAACCAAGCACATCCGCCATTTCAGCTTGTGATAGCGGAAAGTGAAAACTCCAGTCGACCGTGCGCTGCACGCCGCGCAGGCGCACATAAAGCTCACAGATCAGATGCGCGAGCTGCGACTTCCGCGAACGGCGTCCCATGGCGACAATCCATTCGCGGTGAATGGCCCCGTCCACGAGCGTATCGAGCCAAAGAAGCCGCGCGAGATGCGGCGCTTTTTCGGTGATCATCTTGAGATCACCGTGCTCGGCGAACGCGACATGACAAGGCGACAGCGCCACGATGCCATGATCCATTGTTTTCAGCAGAAATGCATGAAGATCGACGAAATCACCAGCGACATGGAGCGCCGTGATCTGCCGCCCGCCATCCGAAAGCATTTTGTAGCGGGCTGCGAAGCCGTCGACCATCAGGCTGCTGTGGGCAGGCCGCGACCCGACGGTCACGATGTCGTCGCCTGTCGCGAAGGTCGCATGTTTCGTGATCGCCGACGCCAGAAGCGCTGCCTCTTCCTCGGATACGGTGTCGTGCTGGCCAAGATTGAGTAGTAGGGGTTTTAACAGAGGCATGTTTGAGGGTCTGGACGGATTGTCAGCGGGCCAAAACTTTTCGGACCATTTACTACAGCGGGCTGGACATTGTCTCGCAGCGAAAATCCCAGCCTAGGTACTCGCCTTTTATCCGTATCCATTATATTTGACCTCCGCTTAACATTTGTACTCGCAGAGCACGCCCGACTTGAGGCATCCTGGCGGGTGCACAGATCCAAGTCCGACGAAGGGAAAGCAGCCGTCAGAATGTCCGCCGACCAGAGAATTCGCGAGAAGCTCATGATTGCGTTCGAGCCGTCCCGCCTCGACGTGATCAACGAATCTCACCTGCACGCGGGGCATCGCAACTCCCCCGGCACCGGCGAGAGCCACTATCGCGTGCTGATCGTGTCGCCCGCCTTTGCCGGCATGAACCGCGTCGCAAGGCATCGCCTAGTGAATGACGCGCTGGCCGACGAACTCAAGGGGCGCGTTCACGCGCTTGCCCTTGCGACCTATGCACCCGGCGAAACCATTCGCTGACGCAGGACCGGAACCATGAGCCTCGACCTACTCAAAGAGCAGATCTCGCGCGAATTCGGCACGCCAGCCGTGGTGATCGATCTCGACCGGGTCGAAAAGAATATAGGACGCGTGCAAGGCGTTTGCGAGGCTGCCGGCGTCGCCAATCGGCCGCACATAAAGACGCATAAAAGCCCGGTGCTCGCCAGAATGCAGATTGTTGCGGGCGCCAGCGGGGTTACCTGCCAGAAACTCGGCGAAGCCGAGATCATGGCCGATGCAGGCATCGAAAATATCCTGGTCAGCTACAATCTCATCGGCGCGGCGCGATCCGGTCGGCTGGCGGCGCTGCGGAAGCGCGCCGACGTGACCATCTGCGCGGACAACCCGGTTACGCTCGCGGCTTATGCGGAGGCGGCCGCCGCCGCGAATGCGCCGATCGGCGTCATGATCGAGTGCGATACCGGCCGCAAGCGCGCCGGCGTCGAAACGCCGAATGAGGCTGTCGACCTCGCTCGCATCGTGCGCGACACGGACGGCCTCGAATTCCGCGGCTTGCTGCTCTATCCGACGGAGGGCGGTTGGGATGCGGCCCAGCGCTTCCACGACGACGCCGTAGCGGGACTGAGATCGCTTGGCCTCGAGCCGGGCGTCATCTCGACGGGCGGCACGCCGAACCTGCCCAATGTCGGCAAGCTTAAGGGTGCGACCGAGCATCGCGCCGGCACTTACATTTTCAATGACCGCATGATGATCGCGTGTGGTCTCGCCACTGAGGAAGACTGCGCACTGCATGTCTACGCGACGGTCGTGAGCCGGGCTGGCCCCGAACGGGGCATCCTCGACTCGGGCTCGAAGACGCTGACCGCCGATCCCGGTGGCGGCATGGATGGCTTCGGTCACATCCTGGAGTATCCGCAGGCCCGCATCGGCGCATTCGCAGAGGAGCACGGCTTTCTCGATCTTTCGCGCACTAACCAGCGGCCGAATGTCGGCGAAGTCGTCCGGATCATCCCGAACCACGTTTGTGTGGTCGTGAACATGGTCGACCAGCTCATCGCCGTGCGCCGCAACGAGATCGTCGATGTGTTGCCCGTTGCAGCCCGCGGACGGCTCGTCTGATCCGAGGCTAAACGGCAGCGCTCAGGACGGTATCGGCTCCGGTTGTGATGGTATCGGAGAGACCGGGTGCGGCGGTCGAAAGGTTCTCCGCAAAGAAGCGCGCAATCGCGATACGACCGGCGCTGTCGCTCGCACCGTCGCGAACCACCGACAACGCGCCGCGCGCGAGATAGACGCCGCCGGAAGCCAAGCCGAACAGTCGCAGATAAGGCTGCGCGCCCGCGAGTGCGGCCTCTGGATTTTTCTGCAGGGCCCCGCCGAGCCACTTGGAAGCGACCGCCAGCGCTTCGACCGCCGCGCCGAGCCGCTCGCCCATGCGCCCGAACTCGGGACGGTTCGACGCTTTGATCTCGGCAACCGTCTGCGCCAGCTCGGCGATGTAGGCCTCCGCGACCTTGCCGCCCTCGAGCGGCAGCTTGCGCGTCAGAAGATCGATGGCCTGGATGCCGTTCGTGCCCTCGTAGATCGGCAGGATGCGGGCATCGCGATAGTGCTGGGCCGCACCCGTCTCCTCGATGAAGCCCATGCCGCCGTGGATCTGAACACCGATGGAGGCGACCTCCATGCCAATGTCGGTAGAAAAAGCCTTCGCGATCGGCGTCAGCAGCGCAGCGCGGGCGGCGGCTTTCGTGCGTGTCTCCGCATCCTTGGCCGCGTGCGAAACATCGAGCTCGCGCGCCGTCACGAGGCAGATGGCACGCGCCGCCTGGGTCAGCGCACGCATGGTGAGCAGGTTCCGCCGGATATCCGGATGGACGATGATCGGGCTCATCTCGCTCGCGGGCTGGCCGGGCGCGCGGCCCTGCTTGCGCTCGTTCGCGTAGTCGGTCGCGCGTTGCGTCGCCCGCTCGGCGACCGCCACACCCTGGACGCCGACAGCGAGACGCGCCGCATTCATCATGATGAACATGGTGTTGAGGCCGCGGTTCTCCTCCCCGACGAGATAACCGACCGCGCCATCGCCCTTTTCGCCGTACTTCATGACGGCCGTTGGGCTCGCGTGAATGCCGAGCTTGTGCTCGAGGCTGGCGGCGACGAGATCATTGCGCCCGCCAAGCGAGCCGTCCGCGTTCACGAGATACTTCGGCACGAGGAAAAGCGAGATGCCGCGCGTGCCGGGCGGGGCATCTGGGAGCCGCGCGAGCACCATGTGGATGATGTTCTCGGTCAGCTCGTGATCGCCGTAGGTGATGAAGATCTTGGTGCCGAAGACGCGGTACGTGCCGTCCGGCTGCTTGACCGCCTTCGTCGTCAGATGACCGAGGTCCGTACCGACGTGCGGTTCGGTGAGGTTCATTGTGCCGGTCCATGCGCCGGACACCATCTTGGGTAGGTAGGAGTTCTTCAACTCGTCCGAGCCGTGCAGTGAGAGGGCATCGATGGCGCCCTGAGTGAGCAGCGGGCAGAGGCCGAACGAGAGGTTGGCCGAATTCCAGATCTCGCAGGCTGCCATGGAGACCATCTCGGGCAGCCCCTGGCCACCGTACTCGGGCGGGCATGGGAGAGCGGACCAGCCACCCTCGGAAAAGGCGGTGTAGGCTTCCTTCCAGCCCGGTGGCGTCTCTACCGTGCCATTAACCAGGCGTGAGCCGGTACGGTCGCCCGGCACATTCAGCGGGTCGAGCACCTCGCTTGCAAAACGGCCAGCCTCCTCGATGACCGCCCGCACAGTGTCCTCGTCGACCTCGATCGTGCCGTCAGCCACAAGTTCCGGAAGTCCGGCGGCAGTCTTGAGCGCGAAGACGATGTCGTCTACTGGAGCGCGGTAGGTCATGTCAGGCAGTCCTCAGTGTTGGGACAAAGCTCGTTGCCAGCACAATATGCACAAGTGCGGACGCCGAGAAGACCGCCTGGATCAAATCCGCCTCAATCCTCTCTGAAAGCTCCATGCCGATCCGCCCTGCCACCGCCGACGCCATTACTGACGCCGCCGCGGCGCTCAGAGAGGGCCGGCTCGTGGCCTTTCCGACAGAGACGGTCTATGGCCTCGGCGCCGACGCAACCAATGCGCGGGCAGTCGCGGCAATATTCGAGGCCAAGGGTCGCCCACGCTTCAATCCGCTGATCAGTCACGTAGCCGATGCCGAGGATGCGGCACGCTTTGCCGTGCTCGGCACGGAGGCGAAGGCGCTCGCGGCGGCCTTCTGGCCCGGCGCGCTTACGCTCGTGCTGAACAAGCGTGCCGATTGTCCCGTTGCCGATCTCGCGACAGCAGGTCTCGATACGGTAGCCTTGCGTGTGCCTTCGCATCCGGTCGCGCGAGCACTGATCCGTGCTGCGGGCAGGCCGATCGCGGCGCCCTCGGCGAACCGCTCCGGTCATGTAAGCCCGACAACCGCCGCGCACGTCGGTGCCGATCTCGGCGACAAAGTCGCTGTGATTCTCGATGACGGGCCCTGTGCGATCGGCCTCGAATCGACGGTCGTGGATGTTTCCGGCGGCGCACCGACGCTCCTACGGGCGGGCGGCGTAACACGGGAGGCGATCGAGGCTATTCTCGGCGTCAGCCTGGCGCTTCATTCCGATGCGGACCGCCCTTCCTCTCCCGGTCAGCTCGCGAGCCATTACGCGCCGCGCGCAACCGTACGCCTCAATGCTACGGTGGCTAGGGCGGGCGAAGCGCTGCTCGCCTTCGGTCCAACGGTGCCGGCGCATAGCGGCCCGTCGATCAATTTGAGCGCGTCCGGCGATCTGGTCGGGGCGGCCACCAGCTTGTTCGCGGCCTTGCGTGAGCTGGATGCATCAGGCGCCCCCACAATTGCCGTGATGCCTATTCCGGAGACGGGATTGGGCGAGGCAATCAACGATCGGCTACGCCGTGCGGCGGTTCGCTGATCTATGAGCACATTCCCGCACGCTGCCATTCTTTTTGCGCTCGCCTCCGCGTTCCTGTTCGCACTGACGAACCATTTCCAGAGCCTCGGGCTCGAAGGATCGGACGCGCGGACGGGCTCGCTGATCAACATCGCGACTGGCGCGGCATTCTATTGGCTGCTGGCGCCATTCTTCCTGGAGAGCTGGTACTGGTTCACGTGGGGCATGGTGCTTTTCGCGCTCGTCGGCATCATCCGACCGTCGCTTTCCTCCTTTCTGGCAATCCAGAGCATTCACGTGATGGGGCCGACGCTCACGAGTGCGCTGACGGCCTCGGCGCCCATTTTTGGCGCACTTTTCGCGATTTTTCTGCTCGGGGAGACGCTCGATCTCAAGACCGCGATCGGCATCGCGGCGGTCATGGCCGGTGCCGTCGTCGCCAGCTATCGTCGTCAGGGTATTATGCGCGACTGGCCGCTATGGGCCATTTCATTGCCCGTCGGTGCAGCACTGGTGCGGGCAGGCGGCCATGCCGTCACCAAGCTCGGTCTCGAGGACGTGCCGAGCCCATCCTTCGCGGTGCTGGTTTCTAATACCGTCTCGCTCGTCATCGCCTCTGCGGCTTTCCGGATCGAGGGGCGGGCCGTCACGGGAAACCGCAAGTCGATCGGATGGTTCGTCGCGTCGGGAATAGCCGCGGCAATTTCGCTGCACTTCCTGAACTCGGCCCTGCAGATCGGCGAACTTGTGGCCGTCGTACCGATCGTATCGGCGACGCCGGTATTCACGATGCTGCTGGGCTTGTTCGTATTCCGGCGCGAGAAGTTCTCGTGGCGGATCGCGGCGACCATTGCGCTCGTCGTGCCGGGCGTGATGCTGGTGGCGATGCCATAGGCCGAAAAAGCAAGGACCGGAGGGCAGATGTCTGCAGCCTCCGGCCTCTAGAACTCGAACAGCGATATTCTGTCGAACGGGGTAGCCTGCGAAGCACCCCGCAGAAAACTCACTTCTTCTTTGCAGCCTTCTTGGCCGGCTTCTTCGCAGCGGCCTTCTTGGCCGGGGCCTTCTTCGCAGCAGCTTTCGCCATTTGAATGTCTCCTAAGAGTCTGTCGAGTTCCACGCACGAATCACCCGTGCGCAAAAAAGCTTTGCTGTTTTTCAAAGCGAATGTTGACAGGCTTTTTGAAAACTTCGGTGAATACGTTTGATGTTGCCGAGCCAGTGTTGCGATAAATCCTCATTTTCAGCCAGTTGATGACTACTGGTTCATCCACCACGTGAATCAGGGCGCCCACCTCGCGCGCACCTGCGACAGTTCGGCCACCGTACCTTCAGTCATGCATCGGCCGCAGATTGATCCTGCGTTGCGTACGACCGCGCACGTCGGGCGCTTGCGGGAGTTTCGCGCCGCTACTACGATAGTCCGGACATATGCGGGGATCGCAGCGGGCGCCGTCCGTCAAGCGAGCCTCATCTCCAGGGAGGACGAGGACGATGGACGCCACGACAGAAGATCGCTGGCAGAAGGTGGTCTATGACACGCTCAAGAAGAACGGCGTCACCATCTTCAGCTATGTGCCGGATGCCGGCCACCGGATGGCCATCGACCTTTCTCTCGCCGATCCCGATGTTCATTCGGTCGCGCTGACGACCGAGGAGGAAGGCGTGGCTCTGGCCGCCGGCGCCCACCTCGGCGGCGCGAAATCCGCCCTTCTCATGCAGAGCAGCGGCCTCGGCAACTGCATCAACTTCTTTTCGATGATCACGGGCGGCAAGTTCCCCTTCCTGACCATCCTCTCGATGCGCGGCGACTACGGCGAGGGCAATCCCTGGCAGATGGGCATGGGCAAGGCGACCCGGCCGATCCTCGATGCATGCGGCTTCGTGACGGTCGAGATCACGCGCCGTGACGAGGTCGAGACGGCTATCGATGCCGCCTGCACCATGGCTTTCCAGTCGGGCGAGGCCGTCGCGGTCCTGCTGACACAGAAGCTCATCGGCGCGAAGAAATTCTGAGGGGGAAACAATGGCAAAATCAGAAAAATCGGCGCCGAAGTTCGACCTGGACCGCAGTGTGGCTGTGCCACAGATCATCGGTAAGCAGGAGGACTTCCTCTTCATCGGCGGCCTCGCGGGCACGGCAAAAGACCTCGCAGCGATCACCAACGATGGATGGAATTACTACGGCATGGCCGGCGCGATGGGCGCAGCGGTGTCCATGGGGCTCGGTCTCGCGCTCGCTCGTCCCGACAAGAAGGTCATCGTTGCAACCGGTGACGGCGAGCTGCTCATGAACGTCGGATCGCTCGCGACGGCGAGCATCCTCAACCCGCCGAACCTGCGCATTCTCTGTGTCGACAACGGTCACTACGGCGAGACCGGCTATCAGAAGAGCCACACGAGCCTCGGCGTGGATCTCGAGCAGATGGCGATCGGCGCCGGCATCAAATCGACGATGACGGTCGAGACGCAGGATCAGATCGCGGCCGGTGCGCGGATGCTGCGCGAGAGCAATGGCACGTGCTTCGTGCTGCTGCGCGTAAAACCCGAGGATGGCCCGAAGTTCAAGCGCGACATGGACCCGGGCTCTACGCGGATCCGCTTCCTTCAGGGCATGAAGGCGAAGGCCTGAGGCAACAGCTCCTACGCCCGGTTACTCCGGCCGGGCGTAGGGCCCCAATTCCGCGAGCGCGCGCGTGTAGACGTCACGCTTGAACGGCACGATCAGATCGACGAGTTCGTCGACCGGCGCCCAGCGCCAGGCATCGAACTCCTGAGCGTGTCCCTCGGGGACGATGTTGATCTCGTTCTCATCACCGTGAAAGCGCACGGCGAACCACACTTGCTTCTGGCCGCGATACTTGCCGCCCCAGGTCTTGGGCTGAAGCGCTTCGGGAAGATCGTACATAAGCCAGTCGTGCGTGCGGCCGAGCACGGAGACCGAACACATGCCGGTCTCCTCGCACAGCTCGCGTAGCGCGGCGGCTTCCGCATTCTCGCCCTCGTCGATGCCGCCTTGTGGCATCTGCCACCAGCGATCGAATGTGCCGCCGCTCTCCTTGCCGGCGCGGCCGATGACGCGGCGACCGACCCATACAAGACCGGCGCGGTTCACGGCCATGATGCCGACGCAAGGACGATAGGTGAGTGTCGCGCTGCTCATGATCGTCCCAGCCAGCTCCGCGTTGTTCAGACAATACCGTCGGACTTGAGCTTCGCGATCTCGTCAGCGGACTTGCCGAGCGAGGTCAGCACCTCATCCGTATGCTCGCCGAGCGTAGGCGGCGGGATCTTGTGCTCGACAGGTGTCGCGGAGAAGCGCATCGGACCGCGGATCAACGGCACCTTTCCAGCAGTTTTATGTGACATCTCGATTTTCATACCACGGGCTTGAACCTGCGGATCATCGAAAACCTCTTTCAGATTGTTGATCGGCCCGCACGGTACGCCGGCGACTTCGAGGGCCTTCACCCACTCGGCCGTCGTCCGCTTCATCATGATCGGTTCGAGCAGCTCGTCGAGTGCGTCACGGTTCGTCACGCGGGCCGCGTTGGTCGCAAAGCGCGGATCCTTCGGCAGATGATTGGCGTCCGCTTCCTGGCAGAGCCTGTTGAACAGGTTGTCGTTGCCGCAGGCGAGAATGACGGCGCCATCCTTCGTCTTGACCGACTGGTAGGGCACGATGTTCGGGTGCGTGTTGCCGAGGCGGCCCGGAGGCTCACCGGTCGCGAGGAAGTTGCCGCCCTGATTTGCGAGGATCGCGACCTGCGTGTCGAGCAGCGCCATGTCAATGTGCTGGCCGATGCCGGTCTCGGCGCGATGGGCGATCGCCGCGCAAACGGCAATGGTCGAATACATGCCGGTCATGATGTCGACGATCGGCACACCCGCGCGCTGCGGACCGCCGCCCGGCTTGTTGTCGCGCTCGCCGGTCACACTCATGAAGCCGCCCATGCCCTGGACCATGAAGTCATAGCCGGGCTTCTCGCGGTATGGGCCCGTCTGTCCAAAACCTGTGATCGAGCAGTAGATAATCTTGGGATTGATCTTCTTCAGATCCTCATAGCCGAGGCCGTAGCGGTTCAGGTCGCCGGTCTTGTAGTTCTCGAGGACCACGTCCGCCGTCTTGGCGATCTCGCGCACGATCGCCTGACCATCGGGCTTCGACACATCGATGGTGATCGATTTCTTGCCGCGGTTCGCGCACATGAAATACGCCGATTCCGTCGTCTCCTTGCCGCTCGCGTCCTTCATCCAGGGCGGACCGAACGCGCGAGAGTCATCGCCTTTCTTGGGGCGCTCGACCTTGATGACGTCGGCGCCGAGATCGGCGAGGTTCTGCGCGCACCAGGGACCAGCGAGTACGCGCGTGAGATCCAGAACACGGATATGCGAGAGAGGCCCCGACATCGGCGATTCCTTGTGTGTTTTGTGGGTCGTTATGGCTGCCCAAAGTCTTAAGTGCGGGCCCCGGCGGGCGCAAGGGCGCAGCTATGCAGGGTGGACCGCGCTCGCCATGTAGTTGACGTCGAGGTCCTGGGAGAGCGACCAAGCATCGGTCAGCGGATTGTAAACGAGGCCTTCGCGGGCCGCTGGGATCAGGCCGGCGGCCTCGGCGTAGCGGGCAAGCTCGTCGGGCGTCACGAAACGCTCCCACTGGTGCGTACCAACCGGCAGCCAGCGCAGAACGTACTCCGCACCTACGATCGCGAGCGCGTAGGCTTTCAGCGTCCGATTGATCGTGGAAAGGATCATCAGCCCGCCTGGACGGACCAGCTTGGCGCAGGTCGCGAGGAAGGCGCCCACATCAGGCACGTGCTCCACGACCTCCAAACAGAGAACACAATCGAATGTGCGGCCTTCCGCAACCAAGTCCTCGACCAGCGCAGAGCGGTAGTCGATGGCGAGGCCCTGGCTCTCGGCATGGCGCCGCGCGGCTTCGATGTTCTCGACCGCCGGGTCGATGCCGGCTACCGTCGCACCGAGGCGCGCGACCGGCTCACTGACGAGGCCGCCACCGCAGCCGATGTCGAGGATTGAGAGACCATCGAAAGGTCGAAGTCCGCCAGAACCGCGGTCGAAATGCCGGACAATTTCCTGGCGGACGAAAGCGAGCCGCGCTGGTCCGAGCTTATGGAGCGGACGGAACTTGCCGTTCGGATCCCACCACTCCGCAGCGAGAGCCGCGAAGCGCTTGACCTCGGCATCGTCGAGTGTCGCCGCTTCGGCCCGGACAGCGGGCATCACGCATACTCCGCCAGCGTCAGGTGTTCATGCTCTGGAAGAATTCGCCATTGGTCTTCGTCGACTTGAGCTTGTCGATGAGGAACTCGATGGCATCCATGGTGCCCATCGGATTGAGAATCCGGCGCAGCACGTAGACCTTCTTGAGCTGGTCGCGCGGCACAAGCAGCTCTTCCTTGCGGGTGCCCGAGCGGGCCACATCGATCGCCGGGAACACGCGCTTGTCGGAGACCTTGCGGTCGAGGATGATTTCCGAGTTACCCGTGCCCTTGAACTCTTCGAAGATCACCTCGTCCATGCGGCTGCCGGTCTCGATCAGCGCCGTCGAAATGATGGTCAGCGAACCACCCTCTTCGATGTTGCGGGCGGCACCGAAGAAGCGCTTCGGGCGCTGCAGCGCGTTCGAGTCGACACCACCGGTCAGCACTTTGCCCGAAGAGGGCACGAC
>JAEYPL010000043.1 GCA_023410905.1 Pseudomonadota bacterium | reverse complement strand
GCAGCGGCACTGCTCATGGGCACGATCAGCACGACAGCACTTGCCGCGCATCAGATCGCGCTGCAGATCGCGGCTGTGCTGTTCATGGTGCCCTTCGGCGTCTCCATTGCGGCGACTGTCCGCGTGGGGCACGCCGTCGGTCGGCGGGACGCGGCGGGGACGCGGCGCGCAGGCTTTGCCGCGCTCACGCTCGGCGCCTCCTTCATGGTGGTCATGACGGGCCTCGTCGCGCTCGGGCGTGATGTGCTGCCCGTGCTGTTTCTCGGCAGCCAGACGCCGGAGACTGCCGCTACATTCGAGCTGACCGCGCTGCTCCTGCTCGTCGGCATGTTTTTTTTCATTGCCGATGGTCTGCAGACCGTGGCGGCGGGCGCGCTCCGGGGTCTGAACGACACGCGCGTGCCGTTGCTGTTCGCGACCTTCAGCTTCTGGGTGGTCGGCTTCACGGCGTGCTGGTGGCTGGGTTTCCGCGCGGATCTTGGCGCGGTCGGTGTGTGGATCGGCCTGACGATCGGCATCGTGGTCTATGCCGTTCTCCTCGTGACGCGCTTTCACCTGCTGACGCAGCGTGGATATATGCCGGAGGTTGCAGGCGTCGCCCACTAGGCGTGTCCGAATATCCTCTTGACGCGCACGATCGTCATGTCGTCGCGGTCAGAAGCCCGAGCGCGCCTTGCTCATCCTATCTGGTTCCCGATATTCCGTGATGATCGGAAATGATCTGCGGAGGCGGACGACGTGATGAGAGCGGTTATAGCTATGACGTTCGGCTTGGTCGTGGCAGCTTCGGCCACAGTCGTCGCTCAGGACATCAAGGGTTCGGCGGATCATCCCCTCATTCCTCGCTACGAGGGATCCGATATCCGCGGTTTCAAGACGAGCGCCTTCGACGAATACCGCCTGATCACGAGCAAGATCCTGAAACGCGGCGGTGAAGCGGACGGCGATACTGTCACGCGCCTCGAAGGCAAGGTCACGCATCGCCTGTATCGCGCGCCCAAGGATCGCTCCACGCTCGAAGTGTTCCGTAACTACGAAGGCGCGCTGACAAAGGCCGGTTTCACGCCCGTCTTCGCCTGCGCACAGGCGGAGTGTGGGCAGTGGTTCAACGCGGCCATGAACCCCGGGGCCCGCTACAACGGGCTCATCTACGGCAACCAGCAGCGCTATCTTGCAGCGAAGCTCGCGCGTCCCGAAGGTGACGTCTATGTTTCGCTGTACGCGACGAGCTTCGAGCCGGAGAACCGCACGTTTCTTGTTCTCGATGTGATCGAGCTCAAGGGCATGGAGCAGCGTATGGTCGTGCTCGAAGCGGGCGAGATGGAGAAGTCGATCGCGCGCGATGGACGCGTGGCGATCTATGGCATTCTCTTCGACTTCGACAAGGCCGATATCAAGCCCGAGTCCAAGGAGCAGATCGATCAGCTCGGCGCGCTGCTCAAGAAGAACGGCGATCTGCAGGTGATCATCGTCGGGCACACGGATGGCAAAGGCGCCTTCGACTACAATCTTTCGCTGTCGCAAAGGCGCGCGCAGGCGGTCGTCAGCACACTTTCATCCGCGCACGGGATCAAGTCCAATCGCATGACGGCTGCAGGCGCGGGCATGATTGCACCCGTCGCATCCAACCGCACCGAGGACGGGCGCGCCAAGAACCGCCGCGTCGAGATCGTGGAGCGCTATACCGGTAAATAGCGCACGGCAGCCATGGTGATGACACTCCATCCTCCAGCGGGATAGGATCAGGTCATCAACGATGGAGGATGCGCAATGCCATACCGCGGCATGACCGTGGAGCTCATAAAGCTCAAGGGCGACAAGGGTGACACGATTGCGGCCTACACGGCGCGGCCGGAAGGGAAGGGGCCGTTTCCGGGCGTCGTGCTCGTGCATCACCTTCCGGGATGGAGCGAGCTTTACATCGAGATGACGCGCAAGTTCGCGCACTACGGCTATCTCGCCATTTGCGCGAACCTCTACGAGCGCAACGGCCAGGGTGATCCCGATGACGTCGCGGCCAAAGTGCGCGCGGAAGGCGGCGTACCGGATGCGCAGGTCGTTGGCGATACGGAAGCGGCCGTGAAGTGGGTGCGCGCGCAGCCTGGGCACAACGGCAAGGTCGGCATCTTCGGCTCGTGCTCGGGCGGCCGGCACGCGTTCATCTATGCCTGCCAGAAAAAGGACGTCGACGCGTGCGTCGATCTTTGGGGTGGCCGCGTGGTCATGCCCAAGGAGGATCTCAACGAGAAGACACCTGTCGCGCCGATCGATCTCACCAAGGATCTCTCATGCCCGCTGCTCGGTTTATTCGGCAACGAGGATCGCGCGCCGAGCCCGGAGCAGGTGGACCAGCACGAAGCGGAGCTCAAGAAGCACGGTAAGGACTATGAGTTCCATCGCTATGACGGCGCGGGGCACGGCTTCTTCTACTACCACCGGCCGCTCTATCGCGTGGATCAGGCGCTCGACGGCTGGAAGAAGGTGTTCGCATTCCTTCTTGACGTTACTTGCCTTCACCGACGTGCCACCTACGGGGCCGCCGGCAATGTCCATGGCGAGCCCGACGGCCAGTAGCGTCGCGAGGCCTGCGGCGATACCGATCACGATTTGACGGTGCCGCGCTGAAATGCGCGCCATATCCTCGGGCGCCAGCGGTGTGTCCATGCTGACCGAAGCCATGAGGCCCATGCCTGTCATGGGCTGTGGCAGCTTGCGGTTCACCGCACCGCGATCCTGCACCTCGATGCCGGCACGCCGCGCGATCTCGCAGCCGATCGACAGGCAGGGCAATGACGGATCCTCGCAG